>NJBO01000023.1 GCA_005223075.1 candidate division TA06 bacterium B3_TA06
CAGATTTCAGGGCGGCGGAGCGTGCGTTCCGTAACGTTGCCTACCTGCGCAGGATACTGACGTCGAGCGCTCAGAGTCGACTCGTCATACAGACGTTCAGGCCTCGCAACCGGCTTCTTTTGTGGGCGCTTCGGGGAGATTACGAGTCCTTCTTTGCAAGCGAGGTGCGCAGACGCCGTGAGCTGGGATACCCGCCTTACCGGAGGCTGCTTTTATTTGAACGAGGGCTAACCAAATCGTCCTGGGATGCGGATAAGTTTCTGCAAGTTATCGAACACGAGGGGGCCGAGATCCTGGGACCTTATGCAGGCAGAAGGGGCAAGACCCGCATTTTGGTTAAGTTACGCCGCGACCTGAATCCGGGTGATCTAATCAACGCCCGCACCCTGCTGCGCTCTGGCTGGCAGGCAGAGGTTGACCCCACCGAAATCCTCTGAGCATTCTCCCCAAAACCTTGACAAGATTTAAATTTAGACTATACTCAAACATATAAAACAAACCTTTAACCAACAAGGAGGACGTAATGTCAGTTACCTTAGCTTTGCTCCTGGCCGCGCCGCTGTGCAATGCGACTGCGGCAGTCGCACCGATCACTTTTGAAGACATGGTGGACTCCGCCCAGCTCGTAGTCATAGCTAAAGTGGACAGTATGTGGGAGAGAATAGATACCCGCTTGCTCGCAGACAGCACCCTAAAAGCCTTCCCATATACTCATGTTGCTGCAGAAATACTAACGGTTTACTATAAGGACACAAGTCTTCTTCCGCATACAAACCTTTTACACCTTGTGTACGGCGGTGGATTAGGGTTGCACATAAATCCTTCCGTTAGTTTTGAAGAAGGAGAAGTGTTTCTTGCTGCCATCACACCCTTTGTGGAATTCCAATCCGGAAATGAAACGGTTTACAGAGTCGTAACACGCCGTTGGAAGTACACCATAGAAAACGATTCGTTAGAAATTCATTACGCCGACCCTCTTCCTATTGAACAGGTAATCGGAACTCTATCCTCAAGGTTTACGCAGGTTCAACCATGAAAAACTTCAATTACATAAAGATTCTAAGCCTGTTATTCACAATTCAAGCGCTATGGGCTTATCAACCATCAGGGTATCATTGGTTAAGTTCCGACATGCCAATCATTTACGAGATAAACCAGAACGGCACACCGGACTGTGAAGGGGAATTCGGGGCAATACACCAGGCTTTTGAAATACCCTTGACAAGATATGTTTCTAGTTTATATTCAACCATATACAACGCAAACCTTAAACCCCGAAAGGAGGGTAAAATGAACTTAGCGTTACTGCTACTCTTAGTAGCACAAGCAGAGGGCAGCTCGGCGGTTCCGCCCCCACTACCGACGTTCGAGCTTATGCTGGATTCGGCCCAGATAGTAGTCATTGGAAAGGTAGACAGCATGTGGTATAGCGTAGATACAATATCAGGTGAAATAAATGGACAACCCTTCAACTCAACCTTACCCCACACTCACATATCGGCTGAGATATTATCAGCCTATGCTAAAGACTCAACCCTGATTCCTCCAACCAATACAATCCATATCAGCCACGAAGGTGGTATGATCAGTCCAGGTAGGTGGGTACATGTGACACCTTCAGTGAGATTTAAAGAAGGTGAGATTTTCCTGGCCGCGATAAAAATCCATCCGCACTTCACAGGTGAAGACGAAACTATCTATTGCGTCTCTACAAAACCATGGAAGTACACCATCCAAAATGATTCTTTAATCGGGGATGTTGAATCAATTCCCCTTGGAGAAGCAATTGATAAGCTTTCTTCTGCTTTCCAGGAGACACAATAATGAAACGCATCAGATTAATCATACTTGCTATCGTATCCCTACCATTAGTGACGGTCTTAAGCGGCTACTATACTTCAGGTTGGCAATGGCCTATAGGGGTAACCGTAACATATAGAATCCATCAAGGAGGTTATCCAGATTGGCACGATGCAATAGAAAGAGCGTTTGAAACATGGAGTAATGTTTCAACAGCCGATATTGGGTTCTTGTGTTTGGGAACTATGTCCGATCCTCCCCAATTCCCTAACTCAGAATGTGAGGTATGCTTCGTAGGATCAGGCTGGGAGTATATATCATCTGATCCCCAATTAGTCGCCGTGAGCCTCACCGACGAAGAATATGGAACCACACAGGAAGTTGACTTGTTTTTCAATGACCAATACCACAACTGGTCAACCAATGGGGCGTATCAAACCTTTGACGTTGAACACGTTGCTGCCCACGAAGCAGGTCATTGGGTAGGATTAGATGAGCAACTTGTCGATCCATTAACCACCATGCATCAAGAGATGAATTGGTATGAAACCTACAAGCGCGACCTTCACTCGGACGACATAGCCGGGGCAAGCTTTTTGTACCCCTACCAAGTCACGTGGGCACCCGAGCTTGACGCGATTTCCGCAGCATACCACCAATTCAACGCGGACGTGGCCATTTCATGGGACCCCACCGGCAAGGAGGTGTATGTCCACATGGCCTACCTGGAAGGCGAAAATTTCGGCCCTGGTTGTTACGAGGACACTACCGGTCAAATTCTTGATCTGATAGTTACTCCTGTCCGCGTAATCTACGTCCCCAACGGGATAGGCTGGGGGCAAAAGGAGATACTTTCGGACTGGCATTTTGCTATCAGCGGTCCCCATATAGAAATCGACGGCGAGGATAACGTTCACGCCATATGGGTAGAACATGATATTAATCCTGGCGACTTTAAGGTCATCTACAGGAAAAGAGACGGACAAACAGGCACATGGGGGTGGCCAATCGAATTAAGGCATAGAGATAGCTATGTCTCATGGCCAACGATTGCCGTGGCCCATGCGCCCACAGCATTGGGGCAGTATCATGATGATATGGTTTACGCCGCATGGGTTGAACGAGATGAAAGCAAGGATGACGACAATCTTGTGTTTGCCCGCTCACATAACAATGGAGATTCCTGGGATACCCCGTATCAAATTGAAGAAAATGACATGATAGGAGTCCCTAAATTGGCTCTCGACTCCACGGCCGGCGTACATCTGGTATGGATAGAGAGAATCGATGGCGACTACTATGACTACCTGTGCTGGAAGAAGAATACCTTTGAGGGAGCGCCCGGCTCCTACTGGAAAACTAAAGTTGCAAAGCAACGATTCAGAATGGGAGCTCCGTCTGTGGCAATTGATGGATACGGATATGTCCATATTGCCTCCGCTTTGATAGTTGGACCGAATGACGAACGCGTCTTTTACGACCGCATAAGTAATTTGGGAGGATCGGGGTCTACCTGGGATTCGCTCGGACCAATATCCCCTGCTCAGGAAAGCGCCGAAAACCCCCACGTGGTGTGCGACAATCTGGGGTTCGTTCATCTCTTCTGGGATGACACGCGTTACCACGATCCCAATTCCAACCCACGAGAAACGGATATGTTCTACTCTCGCAACTTCCACATGGGAGATGACTGGTACTGGGAATACCCAAAAGACGGCAGAAAGATTTACATCCTTCCTCCTTATTCCAGCCCGTACGTTTACGTTAGTGACGTGGCTCAGCCAGATACGTTTGGTGATCTATTCGTAGGGGCTGACGTTAAATGGCCGAATTTTGACAATAATTGGGATGTTTACGCTACACTGGGACGCGAGGACGACGGCGTAAGGGAATTTCCCTGGCCTCCTGGTCAAGCAGCATCATTTATGGCCGTTGAAGAGGAGAATCCTCTTGATACCGAACCTCAGGGCTGTTACCTGAGCGCTTCGATTAACCGACTCTTCTACTTCGCGCCCAGCGAAGCTCTGCTCACTTGCTACTCTATCGATGGGCGTCGTGTCTGGGAAGAAAAGATCAAAGGGGCAGGGCAATTGGAACTCGATTTCTTACCCTCAGGCACCTACTTTGCGCACCTGAAATCCAAAGACGGAAGCTCATCGAAAATAAGAGTGGTAGTAATACGCTAATAAAAAGGCCGACCTTTAGGCCGGCCTCACAGAATCCTAGGTGTGGGAATTATTCTTCTTCCCAGCCTTCTTCTATCCTGTCTTCTTCTACCTTTTCGTATCCTATAAAGAAGTTGATGCCTACGATGGGTGTGTGGGGGTAGAAGCCGTCTACAAATACGTCGTCGTAAGTGCCCTGGGCCTCCCACGCAGCATCAGTCTCAAGCGGGACCAGGTAGCGGGCCTTTGCCTCAAGCCCCACCACAACGCGGTTCTCGAACTTCCAGTAGTAAGCGAGTCCAACACCGGCAGCAAGGGAGAAGTTATTATAGTCATAAGACCACCCCTCGCCGTCGCCGTCATCGGGTGAGCCGAAGCCTGTTCCAATCTCCGAGATTCTGAGGTGAATGTTATAGTCGCCCATCCCGATAACCGGCCTTAAGCGCAGGTGGTCTGAGAGATCTATGATGTAGCCGAACTCAGTGAGATTGATATCGTGGCGGAATGCGGCCTTGTAGTCGCTGCCCGAGGCGGTCTGCCAGGAGTAGGAATTCCCTCCGCCGAGGGTGAAGTTCCATAGCCGGATAACGATAGGAGTGGCGATGCCGATCTGATAACGGGGAATGGAAGCAACGTTGTACTCAGAAAGCGCTGAATGTACCTGGTCCATATTGGTCAGGGTGCCGGCGATACCCGGGCCGCCGTAGATACCCCAGTTCAGGCCGAACCCCACGGCTGCCAGCAAGCAAATAGCAAGTATAATGCGTCTCATTCCCACTCCTCCCACTCGTCGTCATTCGTTTCAACCCGGGAGCTGCCGCCGAAGACAACACCTACGGAGACGAAGGGACCATCCATGTTGAAGCTCACTGCATCCTTATCTATGGAGTAGCCGTGTTCGTCCCACCAGTCGGATTCATAGATTGGGTAGAGATAGCCGCCCTTTACGTTCAGCCCACCGAAAGCGGTCTTGCGCTCATTGGCAGGGAAAAGAAGTGTTATCTCGGCTGCGGCACCTACGTTGAGGAACCCCTTGCCCGCGTCGTAGCTTTCGTCGTCTGCAAAGAACTCGTCGTTGTCGGTTCCATCGTCAGTCGGCGATCCAAAACCGCCGCCTGCTCGGTAACGGCCGATGTGCAGACCCAGACCGCCGCCGCCTATCTGCAGCACCGGTCCGATTAGAACTATATCCGCGATGTTGAAGCGGTAGCCGAACTCGCCGTAGCCCATTCCGTAGCCCATGATGACCTTACAGCTGTCGCCTGTGGCTTCCTTAAAGAAGCCCGCGCCCCAGCCGCCTACCGAGAAGCCCTCTACAAAGCCTTTACCCTGGCCGCCAATGAGAAACATCGGTCCGGAGAACTCGGGGCCGCGCGAGCCGCCAAAGAAGGTGTCGTTGTAACGGGCAAGCTCGGCGTTGAGCCCCTCGAAGTTCGGCATCATCCCTATCGCCATGGGGCCACCGAAACCACCCGCCTGGATGGCAAACGCCGCCACGACAGCTGCCAGTACGATTACTATGGCACGTTTCATCTGCAGCCTCCTTAAGGGTTTACGTACCTTGATCCAATATCCTTAATCCTTAAAGCCTCTCCTCCACCGGAGGCTTTTATGTGAGATTAAGACGAATTTTACACCTCAAAGTTGCAATGTCAAGGCAACCAGAGAAGACCTCCATATGTTGAGTAGTTATCTCACAAATTATCTGTAGGGGCACGGCATGCCGTGTCCCTACAGTCTCGATTTGACATAACGTCCTCATGATAGCTCTGCGATCTTTTTGCCGAAGGCAAAAAGGAGCAATCAAAATAGCTCGTCAAGCTTGTAGTAGGCTGCATCCTCCAGAGGATCCCACAAATCTTCTCCGTAGGCGAACCAGAAGTCGCGGTTGTCGGTACGGATGAGTATCTTCATCGCCGATATAAAGGTGCTAACCGAGTCTTCCAACTGCCACGCACGCTGAGTGGTCACTGCGGGGTTCTCGATCAACGCATTGAGCAGTCTGGAGTAACGGTAGCAATAGGCGGGTTCGTACAGCTTGCAGTGATGGTTGGTGGCTATGAGGTGATCTGGAGCGATGTCCGGTTCGTCACTCGGATACCTGATAGCTATCCCCGCGTTGTTAGCTTCCACCACACAGGGGAGAACCGCATTGCTTCCCAGTGCAGGACCGGCACAGTGGATGATATGCGTGCCGGTGCGGGTATGATCAGCAATGGCGGCGTAGATGTCCTTTACGTCATGAGTGCCGCCGCCGTTGTAATCCGCGTTCTCAATCCCCTGACGAATAGACCACAATATCGGCCAGAACTTGCCGGACTCATCCGCGGGCTCGTTGTGGTTGCCCAGGTTGTATGACGCACAAACCCCGTCCTGCGAGATACCGGACAGGCAGCCTATAAAGAAAGGATAGGCGAAGGAAACCCAGCCGATCTCCGAATCGTCCTCTGGCTGGTAAACCACGATTACCGTATTGTCGATGAGAAGTTCGTCGGTGGTCCAGTCCAGGATGCGGCAGTAGATAAGTCCACCGTTTACCGTAGGATCGGAGCTCGTTGCATCACCCCAGGCGGAAAGTGACGAACAGTAGAGAGAAGAGACTCCAAATCCGTAAATAAAATCGGGTACGAACTGGGCGGTGTAGAGGTCGTTGATATCAACTTCCCTGCCGAGGAACTCGCTTGAGGTGGACCAGCCGGAGTCGGCGCACACCTGCCTCCAGCCGTCCAGGAGACCCGCAAGCTCCTCGCCGTAGGGAGTCTGGTTAGGATCAACGCAGTGATCTGTAACGTAGGGCCGGACATTGACCTCGTAATTCTCCCCCCCGCCAAAGTGGTCGAGAAGATAATAATCAAACATCTCGAGGAAGTTCTTACCCAGAAGGTAGCCCTGGGCATAACCCATCTCGTAGTGGGAACCCCAGACGGTAAGGATGGTCTGACCTGACTTTGTCTCCAGACGGCCTTTTAGCTCCTCTTCCCGATGACAAGAGTTAAAAAGCAGGAGTGCAAGTATCGATAAGACCAGGAAGGAAATTAAACGTCGGACTGATTGCATTTTACCTCCATGAGTTCAGGTTATTGTATCTGTCGCGCTTGGGCTGTCAAGCATATCACCGTCGGGAAAGGAATCGGGCCGATCTTATACCCGACCGGGGCACGCTGAGGTCGGCCCATACGATCTTATCCACCTTCGATTACAACTCACAAATTATCTGTAGGGGCACGGCATGCCGTGCCCCTACAGTCTTAGATCTGGAAGATCAGTTCCTCAAATCAATGGGAATTGAAGTTCGGTTACGTTCTTTTCAGGATCCTCCTGATCCCACTCCAGATACACTTCACGTGATGGGGCCTTAACCTTGATGTCGTGTTCGTTAATGTAGGCAAACAGTCCATTCCAGGCGGCATCGGCACTTTCCTCGTCTGATCCGTAATACAAAGTAGTTATAAGCTTACTGCCTTCAATCAGCCTGGATTTGATATCATCTGTTTCAACCTTTTCAGAAACCGGGATACACACCTCCACGTCATCATCGTCGCCCAGTTCGTAGCTGGGGTAGAAGAGCACCAGGGGTTTGCCGTTCATTTTGTCCCCGGCTGCGGCGAGGAGTTTGTCAAAAACTGCCGGTATCCGTGATACCTGACCCGTGAAACGGATGGACGCAACAAGTATATCTTCCACTTGCTTTCTCGTGACTTTTATTCCTTCGATCGGCATTTTATTCCTCCTTATTGAATTAAGGATAGCTACGGGCAGAAATTTGTCAACCTCAGAGCGCTCCTTTTCGTAATCTTGATTGTGGATATCTCCCTGGATACAAACCAATCGTTCGGACATCGCAAAGTATCTACGCGACTTAGGGTTGTCCACAAGTTATCAACACGTAATCCACAGGGGCTGGGGCAATATCTATACATAAATAGTAGGCGCGTTTGTAGCCTAGTTAAAGTGTAGATTTTAACTTGCAACCCACTGTAATACAGAGGGTTAAGATGTTATAGGCAATTAACCCCTAACCTACTTGACAAGCGCACGTAATCCGCCTAAACTACTACGAAGGAGGACGAAGAATGAACAAAGCCGGTCCTGCAAAGATTCGTAAAAGAGACGGTCGAGTTGTTGATTTCGACATAGAAAAGATAACCAACGCCATCCTCAAGGCGGCACAGGCCGTTGGCGGGGAGAACCGGGAGCTGGCCGAGACCCTGGCCCAGCGTGTGGTTGACGAACTTATAAAGCACCACGGGGATACTGGCATCCCCTCTGTGGAAGAGGTTCAGGATATTGTAGAGACGGTTCTTATCCGCTCCGGTCACGCCAAGACCGCGAAGGCGTACATCCTTTATCGTCGCAAGCGCGCCGAGCTGCGCGAGGCCAAGCAGTTCTTTGTAGGAATCCAGGACGACCTCAAGCTTTCGCTGAACGCCTTGAAGGTTCTTGAGCGCCGTTACCTTTTAAAGAACGAGGAGGGTGAAGTTCACGAGACGCCCGCTCAATTATTCAAGCGTGTGGCCGCAGCCCTCGCCGCGCCTGACGGGCGCTACGGCGGCGACGTTGCACGCACCGAGGAACGCTTCTACAACCTCATGACCTCCTTCGAGTTCATGCCGAACTCACCCACGCTCATGAACGCGGGCACCGAGTTGGGGCAGCTTGCCGCATGCTTCGTTTTGCCGGTCGCCGACGAGATGGAGCGGATATTCGAGTCGGTAAAGCACGCGGCGATCATCCACAAAACGGGCGGCGGGACCGGGTTCAGCTTCTCACGCATCCGCCCCAAGAACGACATGGTTCGTTCCACCGGAGGTATAGCCTCAGGACCGGTCTCCTTCATGCGGGTCTTTGATGTTGCCACCGAGGTTATCAAGCAGGGCGGCAGGCGCCGCGGCGCAAACATGGGCATACTCCGGGTCGATCACCCCGACATCCTTGAGTTCATCACCTGCAAGGAGTCGGAAGGGATTCTTGCCAACTTCAACATCTCGGTCGGGGTAACCGAGGAGTTTATGCACGCGGTTCAAGGCGACGAAAACTACAGCCTTAAAAACCCACGTACCGGCAAGGAGGCAGGCCGTTTGCGCGCCAAGGACGTTTTTAACCTCATGGTCACCATGGCCTGGCGCACCGGCGACCCGGGCATCGTCTTCCTTGACCGCATCAACCACGACAACCCCACGCCCAGCCTAGGCTCCATCGAGGCCACCAACCCCTGCGGCGAGCAGCCGCTCCTGCCGTACGAGGCGTGCAACCTGGGTTCGGTGAACCTAGCCAAGATGGTCGCCGATCACTCGGTGGATTACGAGCACCTGCGTAAAACGATCCATGCCGCAATTCACTTCCTTGACAACGTTATAGACGCCGGCCGCTATCCGTTGCCTGAGATAGACGAGATGGTGAAGCGCAACCGCAAGATCGGTCTTGGCGTGATGGGTTGGGCCGACATGCTGTTCTCGCTCGCAATCCCCTACGACTCCGATGAGGCGCTCGGTCTGGCCGAGCAGGTTATTGGCTTCATTCAGACCGAGGCGGTCAAGGCGTCCCAGGGACTTGCAAATAGCCGCGGAGCGTTCCCAAGCTTCCCCGACTCTACCTTTGCCAGCCGGGGCGAGCCACCTCGCCGAAACGCAACACTTACCACCATCGCACCAACAGGCACCATCTCCATCATCGCTGGCTGCTCCTCAGGAATCGAGCCTATCTTCGCCATTTCATTCATCCGCAACGTGATGGACAACACAGAACTCCTGGAGGTAAATCCTGTCTTCGAGAGGCTGGCGCGCGAGATGGGCTTCTACAACGAAGGACTCATAAAGGAGATAGCACGTCACGGCACGGTGGCCAAGATACCCAAGATTCCGGACTCGGTCAAACGCATCTTCGTTACCGCCCACGACATCAATCCCAGCTGGCACGTGAAGATGCAGGCCGCGTTTCAGAAACACACCGACAACGCTGTCTCCAAGACCGTAAACCTGCCCAATCACGCAACCCCCATGGACGTGGCCGACGTTTACATGCTTGCCTACCGGTTGGGGTGCAAGGGCGTTACCGTGTACCGCGACGGTTCCAAATCCTCACAGGTTTTAAACATCGGTTCGGTGAACCGTGAGCAACTGCCTGCAGCCAACAGAGCCACGCAGTCACTTGCCGGTTCCAGGTTCGCAGATCGTATGATCACCGTAGGCTCGGAGTTTACGGCCGGCTGCAACAGGTGCAACTCCTAACACGCTAAGTTGAAGATAGCTTGACACTTAAAGGGCCGACCGAAAGGTCGGTCCTTTGCTTTCGGTGCCACGTTTCGGGCGAAATTTGCCGCGAACTCGTCAGGTTTGAGTGCCACTCGTCACAATTAAGTGGGACAAAAGCTGGTCAAAAGGTGGTCAGAAGCTGGTCAAAAGATGGACAGGGGCGCGACTTCGTCGCGAATGCAAAAGTCAAATTTCAAAATGCTCCGGAGGGCGACGCTTGCGGAGCAAATTTTTAAATGATAGGGGCGGGGACGGCTGGGGTGAAAAAGTTCACAGGGGCCGACCTCAGCGTGCCCCTTGGGATACTGAGTGTCCCATAAGGTATCAGGTCGGCCCATACGATTTTTCTTATTTTGCCATCGCGAGAATAACTACCCATCCTCCCCCTTGACGGGGGAGGGTAGGGTGGGGGTGATCACCCTCCCCTTTATCCCCTACCCTATGGGATACAAAGTATCCCAAGGGGCACGCTGTCCGGTCAAGGGAGGGGTATTTGTGATACTGGTATAGGGTACCCTCTCCGCACCCTTTTGAGGACCCCGCAGGGAAAGGGGGAGACAACGGGTTTAAACCAATTGTAAGTTGTCATTACGAGGAGTTCTTAGGTGGGTGCTATGAGATTGCTCCCTGCGTTCGCCCTCCGGAGCTTCGTCGCTACGCTCCTCGCAACGACAAAAAAGGGCGGGCCGACCTAAAGGTCGGCCCCTACGATCTTTCATAAAGCAGCGAGAGCCTTTAATGATAGAGATGGAGAGAGTAATGCGAGGAGAAAGCAAGCGGTTCAAGACGGTATTGAGTCTTGCGGGGTTTGCAGGCACGAGCAAATAAACGATGCTGCGTCCCTGACGAGCTATCGGTTACTTGACACCCTATCAAAGGTTCTCTAATATCAGACAACTCAAACTAAGCGAAGGCCAACATGAGACGCAGTTGGCTGCATAGTACATATAACTCATTCTAATTTTAACATATCCTCTGGAGTAGTTAAGACTATTTCAATATCTTCATTTGTCTCAATTTCAAACTTTCGGCTTCTTGCTCCGTCATCAAATCCAACTTGTGAAGCTACAATAACCTTCTTAATGGGCTTAGCAGTTTTGGGATGATACTTTGCATCAGTGATAAATTGGCTTAGCACTTTGTAGCCGATGTTGAAGGTTTTAACCTGTATTGGAATACCATCTTGGGTAATACCATCAACGCCCCTATCTGGTGAAGGCTTATTAGCCCTATAAAATTCATTAACCCAGTTTTCAAATTGCCTTGAATCCATTTCCAGTACTTCTGATAGGTCTCTGGATATGTAACGGGTTTCTGCAAATAGCTTATGGCTACGATTCTTGATAACTGAAAAAGCGGTTGGCAACTCGCCTTTCTTCCTTTCAGATGTGTTAATATCAATTCCAATAAACTTACGGTTTAGCTTGGATGCCACGATTACTGCAGTACCACAGCCACAGAAGGGGTCTAAAACTAAATCCTCTTCGTTACTTGAAGCTTTGATAATGCGTTGTAATAAGGCTTCTGGCTTTTGGGTAGGATAGCCTACTCGTTCAGTTTTATCTCTCTCTGGAATTTGAGGCACAGTCCAGACATCATCAGGGTTTTTGGGTTCATCCATATAATATTTGTAAACTTTCCCACCCTTACGCACTTCTCTATATTTCCTACCGTTGCTATCAACCCCGAAGTATCCACCGAAAGTTCCTTCCTCTTGTTCTCTCAAATCTCCAACAGCTTTACCATTGTAGAAGTATTTACCAGTTTTACTGTAATTCAAAAGTGTATCATGTCTTTTGTTAAATGATGTCCGACCAATACCCCCGCTATTCTTATACCAAATTACTTCGTTTCTGGAATTGTTATTGCCAAATATCTCATCCATAACCATCTTCAGGTAGTGCGAAGCTCTATAATCACAATGTAGGTATATGCTTCCCGTCTTCTTTAATACCTTGTGGCAAGCCTGAAGCCTCTCCATCATATACCAGAGGTAAGAGGCAAAATCAGGACGCTTAAGAGCTATATATCGTAACCATTCTGGAGCTTTCTTTCTCATTTCCTCAGCTTTCTCTGACCAGAAGCGTTTTGAATCCTCAAAGGATATTTCCATAGCTCCTGGCTGCCATTTCTTCGTACCCTTTTGTATCTTGCCTGTAAAGAATGGTGGATCAAGATAGATAAGGTCAACCGATTCAGGCTCTATGTCATGCTTCATTACAAAAAGGCAATCGCCATGATAGAAAGCATTCATCGCATTGGCATTATACTGAATCAGGACGGAAATGTCAACCCCCCGACGTTCCTCAAAATCGTTACACCCGTCCCCGTCGTCCGCAGACCAACGGCAAGGCTGAGGCGTTCTGGAAGATATGGATGCGGTACGTCTGAACAAACGATTTTGGTCACATCCGCGTTGAAATCCATTAGTGAGGCAACTCCTTGAGCCCCACGTTGCAGGCGAGCTCTACAGCGAGAAGGTAAAGGAGTTCCTGGACAGCTATCTTTAGCAGTAAGTCGGGTTTGCTCATCTTTAAGAGGTTAGAGGCGAGTTCCGCCAAACTCGCCTCTATTGAAGTTTTATCTTGCTGATAAAACTTCTAAAAGCTTCGAGCGGGTTATGAGAACCCGCCCGAAGCTTAAGTATCGGGGCGACTGGATTTGAACCAGCGACCCCTAGCACCCCAAGCTAGTGCGCTATCCGATCTGCGCCACGCCCCGATCGAAAACGGCATTGTTCTTAAGGAACACTCCGCCGTCCTGGCTGAATTATATAGTGGGACTCCTCGGTGTCAAGCTGCTGAGCCCTCCCACGGTCACGTACACATGGTTTTTATCGGGCTGGGTCACGTAGCGACCCAGCGGGGCGGTGAGCTTGACAACGGATTTGTTCGGCCTATGCTTCTCTCCAGAGGCAAAAGTGAAGCTAGTTCATCTTATCCAGCCTAATAGGGTCTTTCTTGACCTCGAGGCGAAGAACCTGGAAGAAGCGATAAGGCTACTTGTACCGCTCGTGGTTAGAGATGAGCCTAGAGTAAATGAGAAGAGAGTGATTGATGAGGTCCTGGAACGAGAGCGCCTTGTCTCAACCATCGTGGGAAGGGGATTTGCCCTTCCGCACGCCCGCTCCGATGAGGTATCCGAGCTTACCATAGGTGTGGGTATCTTCCCTGAAGGGCTCGAAGATCCTACCCCTGACGGCAAGCCGGTTAAGGTGGTCTTTTTGCTCCTTGAGCCTAAACGGGTCTCCAAGTTCTATCTGAAGACCTTAGGAGTGCTTGCTCGTCTGGCCAGGATTGAGGGTATCGTGCACAAGCTGGTTTCCGCTAAAGACCCTGAGCAATACATAGATACGATCAAAGAGACCAACCTGGTGGTCACCGAGCGTCTGTGCGCCGGAGACATAGCCCGAAGCATCGAACCGGCGCGGCTGGGGATGAGCGTAAAGCAGGTTGCCGATCTCTTCTTCCGCAATGAGACCCTCACCTTGCCTGTCGTCGACGCAGAGGAAAAGGTGGTGGGAGTTGTTCGCTGCGTCGATCTCCTGGGAGCGGCTATGCCCGAATACGCTCGCATGATCGGCGGCCTTAGGTTCCTATCAGAGTTCGAGCCATTTGACCGATTCCTGCACGATGAAGACCGCATGCCGGTGGATTCGGTTCTGACAAAAGATTATATCAAGGTGGAGGAAGATGCATCCATTGTTGAGGTAACCAGCCTTCTTTTGCATCACAAGGAGAACGCCCTGGTAGTCACCAAAGAAGGGAACTACCTTGGGATGGTCTCATTGCGTGACATCATAACCAAGGTGATGCGCACTTAAGACCGATGTCTTCACAAGCCTGGATTGCCGCCGCAATCTTTATCGCAAGCTATATCGCCATAGCTACGGAGAAAATCGATCGCACCATCATAGCGCTCCTCGGGGCGGCTCTGATGTTAATAATAGGGCTTATAGATCAATCCAACGCCTTCAGGCATATAGACCTCAATGTGATCTTCCTGCTGGCAGGGATGATGATCATCGTGAACATCGTGAAGCGCTCAGGGCTCTTCGAGTGGCTTGCCCTCTCTACCGCAAAGGTGACGGGAGGAAGACCAATCCTACTGCTCATTACCCTGTCGCTGATTACGGCATTCACCTCCGCATTTTTGGACAACGTAACCACCATGATGCTTATGGCTCCTATGACTCTCTTGATAGCGGACGCGCTGCGCATAGACCCGGTGCCCCTGTTGATTTCTGAAACCATGGCCTCCAACATCGGTGGCACCGCTACCCTTATAGGTGATCCGCCCAACCTGCTGGTCGGAAGTGCGGCTAATCTGAGCTTCCTTGATTTCCTTACGAATATGGCACCGTTGGTTCTGATCATACTGGTGGTTTTCACACTTATGGGAACCGGTCTGTTTGGAAAGTCCCTTCGCAGAACCTCCCCCAACGTCGCGGCCCTGGCATCTTTGCAGCCCCGCAAGGCCATAAAGGACAGGTATCTGCTCTGGAAGTCGGTGGGTGTGCTGGCGGTCGTTTTCATGGGGTTTATACTTCACGAGATGCTTAACATCTACCCCGCCACCGTGGCCCTGGGGGGTGCGGCACTTCTGCTCCTCTTGTCCCAGCTTCCCCCAAAGAAGAAAAAGATAGACCCTGTTGAGACCCTGCTCGCCGAGATAGACTGGCCCACCCTGTTCTTCTTCATAGGGATGTTCATAATGATAGCAGGGCTCCAGGCAACCGGGGTCATCGGTGTGATCTTGAACCTCCTGACCTCACTTACCGGCAGCAACGTGCTCTTCGCATCCATGGTAATAATGTGGGGTGCGGCAATTCTGACGATGGTTACCTCGGCGGTGCCTTTTGTGCTTGCGATGATCCCTGTTATCGGCGGGCTCGTTGCCCAGGGTATCGAGCCTATCGAGCCTTTGTGGTGGTCGCTTGCGCTGGGTGCGTGCCTTGGAGCAAACGGGACGATGATCGGAAGCGCCGCCAACATGGTTGTTGCAGGCATCTCCAACCGCTCAGGGCACCGCATAACCTTCGGCAACTTCACACGAAAGGGTCTACCTGTTACCTTCGTTTCCCTGATTCTTGCAAGCCTCTACGTCTGGCTGCGCTACTTCGTGCTGGCAGGCTCATAGAGAGATGCCGCGAGATTCGGTTATGGAACGTAATCACTTCCTGATCCCATGAGCACCCAAGCCTGGATCGCCGTCACTATATTCGTCGCGAGTTACATAGCGATTGCTACCGATAAGATCGACCGCTCCATGGTTGCCATAATCGGCGCCACCCTTATGCTGGCCTTAGGGATCCTGGATCAGGAAATCGCCTTTGCCCGTATTGATCTAAACGTGATCTTACTTCTTGCCGGGATGATGATCATGGTAAACATCATCAAACGTTCGGGACTTTTTGAGTGGCTTGCCATCTCCACCGCCAAGGCTACCGGAGGTCACCCGATACTTCTCTTGATTGCGCTTCCCCTGATTACAGCCATCACCTCCGCTTTCCTGGACAACGTAACAACCATGATACTTATCGCCCCCATAACCCTGGTGGTTGCCAGAACCCTACGCCTCAATCCGGTGCCGCTCCTGCTTGCGGAAACAATGGCCTCAAACATCGGGGGAACCGCTACCCTGGTGGGCGATCCTCCCCACATGCTGATAGGAAGTGCGGCAAACCTGAGTTTCCTTGATTTCCTTAAGCACATGGGCCCAATCGTCGTTATAATCCTCGTGATCTTCGTTGTTATAGCCAACTTGACTTTCGGCCGCGCGCTTCGGAAAGTCCCCTCTCACGTCGCCGGACTCGCATCGCTGTCTCCCAAAAAGGCGATAAAAGACTCCTATCTTCTGTGGAAGTCAGTAGTGGTGCTTGCCATTGTGTTCACGCTGTTTGTGCTTCATGAGACCCTGGGAATGAAACCCGCCACTGTGGCCCTTATAGGCGCATCTCTGCTACTGATCCTCTCCCAGCTGCCTCCCAGGCAAGGCAAGATGGACTCCATGGGGATACTCTTAGCCGAGATAGACTGGTCCACCCTTTTCTTCTTTATAGGGATGTTCATCATGGTCGCCGGGCTGCGGGCAACCGGTGTGATTGAGGCTATCGCGAATCTGGTGATGAATCTTACCAGAAGCCATCCCCTTTTAACCGCGATGGTAGTCCTATGGGGGTCGGCTTTTATGACCATGATCCTCTCGGCCGTCCCATTCGTTGTGGCGACGATTCCGGTAATCCAGTCCCTTGCCGCCCAGGGAGTAGGCCCTGTGGAGCCTTTGTGGTGGGCGCTTTCTTTGGGTGCGGCCCTCGGAGCGAACGGCACCTTTGTCGGAAGCGCGGCAAACATGGTGGTGATCGGGATCTCCACCCGATCGGGTCATCCTATAACCTTCACTAACTTCACAAAAAAAGGGCTGCCGATTACAATAGTTTCACTTATTCTGGCAAGCCTTTACGTCTGGCTGCGCTATTTTTAATGCTCCTTTACCCTGCGGGCACGTGTGCCCTGAAAGGGTAAAAGATCGCTGGAATAATCTGAGCAAGACGACCGTTAGGTCATCCCTGCAGACAGGGATCCAACCTTACTGGAGGGCGTGCTACGGATTACGGGTTACGGGGGTTACGGGTTGACTGCGTCACATCGCGTCCTATAATCCAGTAAAACAAGGAGGATCGCTTGAAGAAGATTGCACTCATAACTTTGGCGGCGTTGCTGGTTGTGTCCCTGGGGTGTTATTATGCGGACGAGGCGTCTGATACGGCAACCGAGACCTACCCAGCCGACCTCTACAATCGGGTCGAAATAGAGACCGGGAACGGAGAGATAACCTCATCGGTAAGCTCCGACTCTCTCATTACGATAACCCTTACCAAGTGGGTCACCGGCCCCTCGGCAAAAGCCCATCTGGATGATATAGATGTCTCGGTTACCAAGGATACCGTCAATGGCACCCTCCGTGTCTCTGTCACAATCCCAATCAGCACTGTGCGAAACTACGGCTGTGACGCTGACATTGAACTGCCCGCATCTATCTATGTTGATCTTGAGACCTCAAACGGCAAGATGAGGGCTGCAGGTCACCAGAACAGCCTGCGCCTCGTGACCTCCAACGGCGAGATAGATATCGCCAAAACCGCTGGCGAGGCTGACCTTTTTACCTCCAACGGTGATATAGGTGTCGATCGCCATGCAGGCGATATCACAGGTGAAACCGCTAACGGCGAGGTGACGGCGGACGTGATTATGCCTGTAAAGGATGGAACCTGCAGGTTCATCTCCTCCAACGGGGCGATTACAGTAGCGGTGCCTGATTCGGTCTCGGCAAACATCTATCTCAAAACCTCCAACGGCGAGATAAGTGTTGATGCCGATCTCCACACACAAGGTGACTACAACTCTGACGAAGACATCTACGAAAGCACGATGGGCGACGCATCCGGCGAGATAGACCTTGAGACCTCCAACGGCAACGTAAGCCTGAAAAAATTAGAGTAAACCACCTAAAGATAGTTAAAGAGGCCTCTTAAGGGGCCTCTTTTCTTGTCAACTCAAGAGTTGCAAAACAGTAAAGGCGGGCTATAGTTTCGTATGAGAAAGGGTCTAATCCTTCGACCGGCCTCTCCTGAGGACGCAGGCCAGACAGCTCCCCTCTTTTACTCAACCGGCCCGGCGGCGTTCAACCTCGCCTTCGGTTCTCAAGATAAGGCGATCTCCATAATCCGTAGACTCTTTGCAAAACCCGGTAATCCGATGAGCTTTGAGCACACCACTGTCGCGGAACTGAAAGGACAGGTTATAGGGCTCCTGACCGTCGCCGACCGCACGATCGAGGCTCGAACCCAGCCACAGATGGGAGCCGAACTTTTGAGGATCTGCGGCCCACTACCCCTTCTGGCCAGACTACCGATCCATCTTCGCCTGCAACGCCTGACCAGGCTGGCCCAGGACGGAGAACTTTGCATCGAAGACATCGCCGTTGCCCCTCAGGTGAGAGGAAAGGGGATCGGTCGCCTACTTATGCAGGAAGCCGAACGTCTTGCAAGACGTAAAAGATACACCCTTATTTCCCTCTACGTCCTGAAAGACAACTTCCAGGCCATCGGCTTCTACCGCAGGCTCGGCTACGTTTGTGATGAAGAAAAGGCCGATGCGTGGCTGGCAAGACGCTTTGGATTCCCGGGCTTCCTGCGAATGATCAAGCCTA
Source organism: candidate division TA06 bacterium B3_TA06 (assembly GCA_005223075.1). Classification (NCBI taxonomy): domain Bacteria; species candidate division TA06 bacterium B3_TA06. The sequence continues at coordinate 18,428 of NJBO01000023.1, forward strand.
TCTTTCAGGTATCTGATGGTTGAGAGAAAACGTACCGTTTTGAGATTGATCAGCGGGGTTGCACTCCTTGTTGCAACCGGGATCGCAGCGTTTTACCTCTCGGATCTAATGAGCGGGGTAATCAAAATCGAGTTTCTCAGAGCAATCCTGGGCGCGAACGTCTTGGTCGCAATCCTTCTGGGGATGCTCCTGGGCAACCTCGTTCTTGAGCGAATAAAAGGGGCGGTCGAGTTCCTCGCACCTGGCCTTGAGCTCTACAATCTCTTCTTGAAGTTAGGCATCATCCTCCTCGGCGCGCGGATCATCTTCTCCGATCTGGCGCACCTGGGAGCTATCGGACTCGGGATAGTGGTGATAAAGATTAGCTTCTCGATCTTCTTCGTTATCTTCCTCGCAAGGCTCTTCCGTCTTCCCGAAAAGCTTTCCCTGCTTCTTGCCGGGGGCATAGGAGTGTGCGGGGTAACCGCTATCATGGGCACCAGCGAGGTTACAGGCGCATCGCGCGAGGATACGAGCTACGCGATAGCGACGATCCTCCTCTTCGGGACAGTGGCGATTATCGTCTACCCCTTCATCGGCTGGCTCCTTAAGATGAGCGCAACGAGCTTTGGGGTGTGGGCCGGCCTGGCCATAGAAAATACCCCGCAGGTGGTAGCCGCAGGCGCAATCTACGATCACATAGTGACGGGTACGCTATCCGGATCGGCCAAGGTGGTAGCCACGATCACGAAGATGTGCAGAAACGCACTTGTCGGCTTCGTGATACTTGGGTTTGCACTCTACTACACAAGGAAAGGGCTAGCCAAAGGAGTAAAGCATAAGGGAAGATTCCTGTGGCGAAAGTTCCCAAAGTTCGTGCTGGGATTTATCCTCTTCGCGGTACTCGCCTCGCTCGGGGTCTTCGGGCCGCCTCAATCGCTCGTGCTTCGATCGTTTGCCTTTGCCGAACGATGGGCGTTTCTCTTTACCTTTGCCGGCGTTGGTCTCGCGACACGCTTCAAGGACATGGCCCACATAGGCTACAAACCCCTCGTTGTTGGGATATTGGCTGAGGTAATCGTATCGGCCCTCACCTTACTGGGCGTTCTACTTCTGGGCAAGCTATTGACGTTCTCCACATAGGTATCAGGATTCAGATAACACACCCTTCTACTTGCCACACAAGGACGGCATAGCCTTAGGAGAACTTTAACCTATTGAATGGTAAGTTAAGTTAACTTTTAACCCAATCCACATTTACGTGTCCAAAATCCTTGACAAGCCGGCGAAAAATCGTTACTATCCAAATCGGTTGGGGCTATTGCGTGTCTGAAGGTAGATGTTTGGAAGACAGTGTAAGTGAATCCTGGAGGCGAGCTTGCCTGAAAACAGCTCGGCAAGCTGGCAGGCTGACTAAGTTAGGAGAACTCAGATGGGCAACGATTATTTCAAACCTACGGAGTACAGGTTAAGGTGTCTTGCCTGCGGCAAGGAGTTCACCGAGGACAATCACCTTCTTGCCTGTGACGCCGACCACGGCCCTGCGTTTTTGCGCGCAGAATATGCAGCTAAACAGCTTACCATCAGGGAAGAGGCTAAGGGCATGTTCCGCTTCGGGGATTGGCTGCCCCTGCGCAGGCCGATAGAAAACTCGGCTTTGCCGGTGGCATACAAAAGCGAAGGGCTTGCATCTCATCTGGGACTCTCAAACCTCTGGATAGTGTTCTCAGGCTACTGGCCTGAACGAAGTGCGGACATGCGCACCTGCACCTTCAAGGAACAGGAGGCCCCACCGGTCTGCTCGCGCCTTGCATCCAACGATAAGACTCTTGTGCTCGCCTCGGCAGGCAACACCTCAAGGGCTTTCGCAGAGATCTGTTCTGCCAACGACATCCCTCTCCTGATGGTTGTCCACGAGGCGGGACTGGGCTGCATGTGGTCAACAAAACCCTTCTCAGATTCGGTCAAGCTGGTTGCTGTAACGGGCGGAGCAGACTACTTTGACGCAATTCATCTTTCTGGCATGATTGCTTCTCTTCCCGGCTACCTACCCGAAGGCGGGGCAAAGAACGTGGCGCGCCGTGACGGGATGGGAACGTCGGTGCTTGCCGCGGTAACTACAGCGGGCCGTATTCCTGATCACTACTTCCAGTCGGTGGGTTCGGGCACCGGAGGAATCTCCGCGTGGGAGGCGGCAGAAAGGCTGCGCGCCGACGGCCGTTTCGGTAACGTAGGGATGAAGCTTCACCTTGTGCAGAACCACCCCTTCACCCCGATAGTAGACGCATGGAACCACGGCTCACGCGAGCTTTTACCCATGGACGAGGCGGAGGCCAGACGGCGTATATCCCAGATCAACGCCCACGTTTTGTCCAACCGCAGACCGCCCTACTCGGTTAAAGGTGGGGTCTACGATGCGCTCGCCGACACCCAGGGTCATATGTACTCGGTGACCAACGCGGAAGCACAACTAGCCGCTTGGTTCTTCGAAGAGACGGAGGGCATCGACCTTACCCCTGCGGCGGCCGTGGCTGCAGGAGCGCTGAAGAAAGCAATCGAGCGAAAGACGGTTAAAACATACGATATGGTGCTCTTGAACGTCACCGGCGGCGGCCAGAAACGTCTCTTTGCCGAACATGAGATCCACAGGCTCGAACCTCACATAACCCTGCGGCGCGATGAGATCTCGGAGGAGACGGTTCAAAGAATCTTTGATTGAAAGAAGGAGATAAAAGGATCATGAGGGATCTTTTTGCAAAATGCGGCGAGGAAGGCGGTTACTTTTCTTACTTACGCATGCAGCGTGACCGCTACTTTACGCTGCCCATTCTTGAGGGGATGCCCGGCCCTCACATGGTCTTTCAGGGTCGCAAGGTTATCCAATGGGCGATCAACAACTACCTTGGACTGGTGGGTCGTCCTGAACTTATCGAGACCGCACGCGAGGCCGCGGCCCGCTGGGGCGTGGGTGCGCCCATGGGCTCGCGCTTCATGACAGGCAACACCGAGCGCCACACCGAGCTTGAGCGAAGGCTCGCAAGGTTCTCAGCAAAAGAGAGCGCCATCCTCTTCAACTACGGCTACCTGGGTGTGATCGGCACCATAACCTCGATGATAGGCAAGGACGACGTGATCGTTATCGACAAGCTGGCCCATGCCTCGATGATGGACGCGGCGTTTGCCACCCGCCAGTTCATACCCTTCCGCCACAACGACATGGTAAGCCTGGAACGTGCGTTGCGGCGCGCCAGCAGGGATCGCGAGGGTGGGGTCCTTGTGGTGGTGGAGGGCGTCTACGGGATGACCGGCGACCTGGCCGACCTTCCAGGGATAGTTGAATTGAAGAACAAGTACGGTGCCCGCCTGTTCGTTGACGACGCACACGGATTCGGCACCATGGGCAAGGGTGGAGGAGGCATCGGATTTCACTACGGTCTCCAGGATGAAATCGACATCTACTTCGGCACCTTTGCCAAGGCGTTTGCGGCCATCGGTGGCTTCAGCAGTGCCGATGATACGGTGGTGGAATACATCCGCTACAACGCCCGCACCCAGATATTCGCCAAGTCCCTGCCTATGGTGGTGGTTGAGGTGCTCATAAAGGCCATAGACATAGTGGAGTCCGAACCCAAGCTTGTAGAAAAGCTCTGGGAGAACGCGCGCAAGCTGCAGAACGGTCTGCGCGAATTGGGCTTTGATCTCGGAAACACCGCCTCTCCGGTCACACCTGTCTACATCCCAGCCGCCGATCTCGAGACCGCCATCCGCTTCATCCACAAGATGCGCGATGAGAAGGGAATCTTCGTCTCCGGTGTGATGTATCCGGTGGTTCCCAAAGGTGTGCTGCTTTGTCGTATGATCCCGACCGCCGCCCACACCGAGGAGGACATCGAGATTACCCTTAAGGCTTTCCGCGAGGTCCGCGACGAGATGAAGCTTTGGTAACTCCTCCCTTTCTCCTTCGGAGAAAGGATCGGAATATAAAAAATGGTTAATTGTTAGTGCCCCCGCGCGGGGACGCGCAGCGTAACCCGTGGGGTGTAATGTGAGGTCCCCAAGCAGGGACGTAGTACCTGCTTGGGGTGTTAATCCTTGTAGCGGTTGAAACGACTCATCTTCATGAGCCAGGCGGGAAACGCCTTGCCAGGCTTGCGCTTGCGCAGATCAATGCTGATCTTCTTGATAAGGTTCAACCTGGTCGCCTCGGCGAGCTCGATCATGGTGCCGTCAGGATCGGCAAAGTAGGCGAAAAGCGCGGTTGCGCCGTGCCCCATCTCGAAATCCTCGGTGTTAGGTTCAAGCAACGGCTTGGCCCCTCTACGGACAAGCTCATCAAACGTAGCACGGATATCGTAGACATCGAAGCAGATCTCCATCTGTCCTATATCACCCCATCGTCTCCCTTCGTAGATATGCGGGCCCTTCTCACCTTCAACCTCCACCAACTCGATCCAGCCGCGGTCGAGGTAGAAGCTGTAGAAGGAGATAGAGGGACTGGGATCATGCAGAAGAACACGCCGCATAGGACGATCGCCTCCAGGGATAGAAGCCAGCATCGGATCAATGCCCTTCCAGTCGTAAACCACCTGGCTGTAATCCAGTATATCCCTGTAGAAACGAAGGGAGCGTTCCATATCGGTCACTGCGATAGTAGGAAAGATCGCTCCTCCTACCCGTTTGCCGTCACGACGTAGCGAGTACTTCATGCCGGGAATTTCAACCAGGTAGATGAGCAGGTTGTCGGGGTCCTTAATCAAGGCCGCCTTCCAGGACGGCTTGGCAGGCCAAGGCATGGGGCCAGCAATGATCGTATCCGTAGAATCGGCAAACAACCCAAGGGCGCGTTCAATCTCCGTAACCTTAAGGGCGGTTGCACTCATGCCCGGATCACCCCATCTCCAATCGGCAGGGAAAGGCATGGGATCGGTAGAGATATACTCATATAGCTCAAGAGTGGCACCGCCCAGAAGATTAGCTGCGATGACAACCTTGCGCTCGTAGTCGCCCCCCACTATGGGCTCCATCCTTGAAGCATAACTCTGGTTCAAACTCATGGGTACATCGAAACCGAGCTTACGGTAAAAAACCCACGAGCGGTCACGGTCAGCCACTCCAAATCCCAAGTGCTGCATTGCAGTAATCAAGAGATCTCCTTAGTTCTAAGTCGTTCGGGGGGGGCACTAAATCCACCCCAACACCACTCCTCCGTTAGGAATTAAGCATAATCAATCGAACGCCGCTGTCAAGTCGTGGGCTTAAAAGTAAATGAGCTTAACCTTTACGTCCGGGATACACCCCTGGACGTCCATGAAATTATACATATGAAGTATGGTTTTTGGCTGAGCTTTACATCTATGTGCCCGAAAAATCAAGGCTTGCCTCTTAAATAATCAAGGAATCCTGTCTTGCTCTTTGAGTATCCTTTTAAAGGGCCATGGAGAGGACAACAATTCCTATAATAAGACTATAGTAATGATTTAACTATGGACAGAGATTTGCACATCTATCAAAGCGGACTATCATTGGGCAAAAGAAAGGAGCATAGAATGATGCAGTCACCGGAACAGATAAAGCGGCAGCAGGAACTGGACCGGAAACTTAAGGAGAATTTGGGACGGATCCGCAAGAAGCTATTTGTGCTCTCCAACAAAGGCGGGGTTGGCAAGAGCTTTGTGGCCACAAGCCTTGCGTTGATCGCGGCAAAGAAGGGACTTCAGACCGGCATACTGGACGCAGACATCCACGGCCCCTCGATTGCTCACATGCTGGGCTTTGCCGGTATGCCCCTGGGCGTCACCGAGGAAGGGATTGAACCTATCGGTGTGCGTGACAACCTTGTTGCGGTAAGCACCGCCTCGCTTCTGCGGAGCCAGGATGACTCGGTTATCTGGCGCGGACCATTGAAGATGGGGCTTCTAAAGCAGTTTTTAGCCGAGGTGCGCTGGGGCGAGCTTGATCTTTTGGTGATCGACTCGCCGCCCGGCACAGGAGATGAGCCATTATCCATCGCACAGCTGATCCCTGAGATGTGCGGCGCAATAGTTGTAACCTCGCCGCAGGACGTGGCACTTCTGGATGCACGCAAGTGTATTAGCTTCCTCAACCAGCTAAAGATACCTGTCCTGGGGATACTTGAGAACTTAAGCGGCATGGTGTGCCCGCACTGCGGCAAGCGGATAGACGTGTTCAAGATAGGAGGAGGAAAGCAGGCAGCGCTGGATTTGCAGATCCCGTTCCTGGGTGCCATCCCTATTGACATGGCGATCGTTGAAGCCTCAGACTCAGGCAAGCCCTACGTTTTGGAACATCCAGAAAGCGAAGCGGCAAAGGTGCTTGAGGCGATCATCGAAGAGGTAAACAAGCTCTAAAATAGATCACACAGTAGAGGCCGACCTTTAGGTCGCCCCACCTTCTAACTCAATGCATCTTTTGACGCATCGGCTGGCGGGAATCCGCCATACCTTTGCCACCATTGGTCTCGGAACGCGGTAAAGGTCAAGCATGCAGCCTTCAAAGGCTCATCAAAAGCATCTATCCCAAAGGCTAGGATAAGATTGTTAGTTGTGAATGAGAAGATTCGAGCAAATTCTATAAGAAAATGTAAAAGTTGGCTCTCTTCAACAAAAGGACCCCAATAAAGGGTTCCTTTCCTTTCAAGCTCCGGGGTTCGAGTCTGTAGCATAATCATTATACCTTTATAAGTGGGATGCGTACCGTATTCACAAAGCAAGTGATACGCAGATTCCAAAGCGTCTCTTTGGTTCTTGGGGAGATCAAGTTTTTGATTTATAAAGTTGCGTATGGCACCGGGAGAAAATTTCGTCAGACGCTCTTCCCTATCAGCGTTTTTCCATTCTTGAATCGCGGAAGTTTTTAAGGCAAACATTGCAAGGAGCATAGCCCATTCCAGCAACTCTCGTAGAGGCATAAGTGAAATTTGGCCGTAACCAGAACGCAGAAGGCTGTATGCCGAAGTGCAATCGTTATAGAGGCTGACTCCAATATGTTTTAAGACGAGTTCGTCAGGATTCTTGTGTCCTCTATCCCTAGTTGCCTTTACGATGATGTTTATAGAATCGTGTATAAGTTCAAGATGTTCTCTCCATTCAGGATGCTTGTAAATAATCTCAAGCGATTTATGGCGGCGCTCTTCCATTGCATCGTGCAGTTTGGAGAGTTCTGTGGGAACGGGCGGCACTATCTTGGGTTTATTTCCTTCAGGCATCCTTAATTCTCTCAATCCTGAAGGTTTTGTCAATCTCTGTGCGAGCCTAAAAAATAGGGAGTCCCCAAATTGGGGACTCAAACCAATCTCTTTTGAAACCCTTAGTGGGCTTCATTACAATTATAGTCTCAAGTTCCAACTTGTCAAGTCCTGTGGAAAACTCTTCAGCAGAAAGATTTCGCCCATCCATTGGCCATTCTAACTTGCAATACCGTATTTGTCAAGAGAAATGAAACATACCCGGCAAGTCATCTTTAGCTAACTTT
>NJBO01000024.1 GCA_005223075.1 candidate division TA06 bacterium B3_TA06
TATCACCTTCGACAATGGCCCGGAGAATGCTGAGCATGAAGTCATCTCTAAGGCCACTGACATAAAGTGCTTCTTCTGCGAACCTTACTCTTCGTGGCAGAGAGGAACCAATGAGCACACCAACGGACTCCTCAGACAATACTTGCCAAAGAAGACTAACTTCGCTACAATCAGTAACGAGGAGATCAGATTGATAGAATCAAGGCTAAACGACAGGCCCAGGACCGAAGGGCGACGCATGCGGAGCGACTGCCTGGGTTTCAAAACACCCCTCGAAGTCGCTAACCTATGTGTTGCACTTCAACGTTGAATGTAGGAATTGCAAAATGCAAATTGGATCACTCAGGGAGTTCGGGGTTAAACCAGAGACAGATGAAGTTCCACAGAACCCCTATCGCCCAGAAGAAACCCGATACGGTAACTATCCAAGCTATTACTTTGAGGAACTTACTCCAAGAGGGTTTTGTAGTGTTGCTGATTACCTCCTAGTTTGAAGGATCAAAGAACCACAGGGCATATTCCGTGAACTCACCTCCTTCTGGTTTAGATGTAACAGCGATCCTCTCTCCATCTGGCGAGAAACGTACCTCAGCATTTATGCTCGGCTTATAAGGATTCACCTTAGCCTTAGACCACTTATCCTCTGAGAGATCGTAGAAGCAAAGCCATCCGTCAGCCATAGTCCCTACTAAGAAATCAGGATCGGTTGGATGCCAATCCACAAAACCAAGTTTTCGGTCAAGCGAAACAGAAGTATTGCCCTTAAGCGAATAAATGGTATCACCGATCAGAACCCGTGAACCATCACAGGATATGTTGAAACGTGTGATGTGTTCAGGTCTGGGCAGGCTTAGGAGTACTTTATCGGATTCGTCGCTGCGTTTGATCTGATGTAATAAAATAGAGTCGTTTATTGTACTAAGGTAATAGATAAAGTCCGGGTCCTGCCGTGAGAAGCGAGGAGGGTTGGATGAAATATAGTATATAACAGAATCTAGAAGCAGAGAGTCATAAAGTGATCCATCTTCGGTTCGAATGAAGTAGAGCCAAGAAGATGCTCTAGCAAAGCATATTTCTGAACCATCAGGGGAGAGGTCAAAGACAGGTATCTCCTGTTCTTCTCCGGTAATACGTTCGGTTTCAAGGGTTTCCAAATCAATTACCCAAAGCGAACCTGTTTCCGAACCCCAAATAGAGGCAAGAAGGTAGTAAATATATTCTCCATCCGGACCCCAGCAAGGGGAATAAATACTTGTCTGTTCATCCACAAGGAGTTCCAGATCACCTTGAATTACGTTGCATGAAAGTAGAGGCGTTACTGCTAACCCCACGATTAGCCCTGCTCCCAGAACGCTCCACATCCTTTTCATAATTTCCTCCAGCCAATGTTTAAGCTTGGACGTAAATAATCGTCCTTTAAGCCAGTATAGACAATTTTTGAAGCTTGTCAAGTGTGAAACATGACTTCTTGTAGACAACAGTCTGAGTTTCATTCTCTCCTCCTACAGATTACAGGATTCTTTGTTGGGTTACCCCCTCCAAGAGGGTTCTGTATTGTTATTGGCTCCCTCCTAGTTTGAAAGGTCAAAGAGCCACATCTGGGTATAAACCGCTGCGTCGTCATAATCAATGGTTATGTAAACGATTTTGTTTCCGTCTGAAGAGAATTTTGCATCATAAACGTCATACCCCCAAGATGCATTAGTATTAATTCTATAAGCTTCCTCTTCCTCCAGGTTGAATAAGAACAGATCCTTATCCTCTCCGGTACAGACAAGCAGCTCTGTGGGAACTGCAGGATTCCAGTGAAGCGCTCTCGGGGTTATTCCAATAGGTGTTTTATCGCCACTGTTCAGGTTGTATATCGTATCGTTAATGGCAAAAAGTGTATCCCCTGGTCCGGGTGCAAAAACCAATCTGTTCCCTTTGACAGCAAGAACTTCTTCATCCGTGTAATCCTCAAGATTAATACGATGTAAAAATAATGAATCTGGTTCTCCCCAATAGATGTAATAAAATGCATTCTCCGACTCATAAGAAAAATGAATTCTACCAATCCGATGCCAATTGGTAATGCCCTCCTCACATGGTTGACAGGAATCAACCTTAGTCCAGGTTTCAATATCCCAAACCCAGAACCACCAACCTTTGGCTGTCACAGCGATGTCTTTAGTAGGTGCACCACGTAGATGAGAGATTTCCTCTTCGGTGATTTGAGTCTGTGTATTGTTCTCTAAGTCATGTGCCAACACAGGGCCTATCGAGTAAGGGGAGGAATTGTCTTTCCCAAGAATGTAGTAAATCTTCGAACCGTCGGCGGACCAATGCGGAGAGTGAACGACGTACTGAAGGTCCTCCACAAGTAGCTCTCTATCACCTTGAATAACGTTGCATGAAAGCAGGGATGTTACTACTGCCCCTGCGATTAGCCCTGCTCCCAGAACACTCCACATCCTTCTCATAATTCCCTCCAACCGATGTTTAAGCTTGGACGTAAATAATCGTCCTTTAGCTTTATTGTAGGCAATTTTTGAAACTTGTCAAGTAGGCAAATTTGATTTCTTTTGGATAAAGGCGTGTCCGCTCATCTGTCCGTTTTGAAGACTGACTATTATAGGGATCAGGAAGACAATTTTACACGCCTCCTGAAATCGTTGGCTCTTGACATTCTGGTTTAAGTGGGCAATTTGACATCCGTCCAAATCTCCGTATCATTCGAAAAGGAGAACCGATGATAGAGGTAAAGACCGCCGAGGAGTTCAAGAAAGAGGTGCTCCAGGCCAAGGTTCCGGTCATCGTTGATTTCTGGGCAAGCTGGTGTCAGCCCTGCAAGATACTGGGGCCGATTGTTGAGGAGCTTGCCAAAGACTACGATGGTCGCGCCAGGGTAGTGAAGGTCAACGTGGACGAGGCGCGCGAACTAGTGCAGATTCATCAGGTTATGAGCATCCCCACCGTTGTATTCTTCAAGCAAGGCCAGGCCCGCGATCGCAGCATAGGAGCCGTTCCCAAAGCGATCCTGGCGGAAAAACTAGACGCCTTACTGGAAGGCTAAGGGGGAGCAGATGGCCGGTTCCAAAATCCAGGAAGGGCTTACGTTTGACGATGTGCTTCTGCAGCCGCGTCGCTCCGAGGTGCTGCCGCGCGAGGTTAACCTGACCACCCGATTCTCAAAGAAGATAACACTTAAACTTCCGCTTGTAAGTGCCGCAATGGATACGGTTACAGAATCGGCCATGGCCATCACCCTTGCCCACCAGGGTGGAATCGGCGTTATCCACAAGAATATGAGCATCGAGCGCCAGGCCGAGGAGGTAAGAGGAGTCAAACGTGCCGAGAGCTGGATTATCGAGGATCCTTTCACCGTCTCGCCCGATACGTCGCTGCGCGAGGTAAGGGCACTTATGGAACGCTACCACTGCGGCGGCTTCCCGGTGATTGATGCTGAGCGTAAGGTGCTGGGAATTATTACTACCCGCGATATCATGTTTGAGGACAACCTCTCGCTCCCGGTTGAGAACGTGATGACCAGTCAGAATCTCATCACAGCCAAGAAGGGGACCAGCATCAACAAGGCACGTGAGATCCTCAAGCGTGCAAAGGTCGAAAAGCTCTTAATAGTGGATAATAAAGGCCGGCTTGCAGGTCTCGTGACCGCGAAGGACATCCAGAAGAAGCTTGAGCACCCGGACGCTACGGTTGATGAACGCGGCAGACTGCGCTGCGCCGCTGCAGTAGGGGTTTCGCGAGATTCCCTCGATAGGGTAGAGGCTTTAATCGAAGCAGATGTAGATGCCATCGTGATCGATACGGCCCATGCCCACTCGAAGTTGGTTCTAGATTTGGCTCGTAAGTTACGCAAAAAGATGAGTAATGCGCAACTCGTGGTAGGAAATATCGGCACCAGCGAGGCGGCAAAGGACCTCTTAAAGCTCGATCCAGACGCCATAAAGGTAGGGATAGGCCCTGGCTCGATATGCACCACACGTGTTATCGCAGGTATCGGAATACCGCAGCTTACAGCTATAATGAACTGCTATGCCGAGACCAAACAGGCCAAGGTACCCCTTATTGCAGACGGCGGCATACGCTACTCAGGTGATATCGTAAAAGCTTTAGCCGTCGGCGCGGACTCGGTTATGATCGGAAACCTTTTTGCCGGCACTGATGAGAGTCCTGGCGAATCAATACTTCTTGAGGGGCGTCGCTTCAAGATCTACCGCGCAATGGGCTCGATAGATGCAATGAGGCAAGGTTCGGCAGATCGTTACTTCCAGGAAGAGGCCAAAAAATTCGTCCCAGAAGGAATAGAGGGGATAGTGCCTTATCGCGGCAGTGTTTGCGAGCAGATCTATCAGCTGGCTGGTGGAACCAAGTCCGGGCTGGGCTATGTGGGAGCAAAGACCATCGCACAGCTCAGGCAGCGTGCGCGCTTTGTGCAAATCTCCGGTGCCGGACTGAAGGAGGGCCACCCGCACGACGTCCGCATAACCAAGGAAGCCCCGAACTACGAACTGCACCCGTAACCCGTAACACCCGTAACACCCGTAACATCCGTAACACCCGTAACACACACCTAGATTGAAAGATTGGAAGATTGAAGATTAGAAGATTGAAGGATTGAAGATTCGAAGATTAGAAGATTAAGCATGTAAGGCGACCCCACCAGTCCACGGAGCTCGATCCGGTATCTAACGAGATTCAGATCTCAAGGGTTAATCGGTTCAGAATCATAGAGCACAGGACTCGAGCCCAAAGAAAAACAAGAAAAAACCAGGGGATAGGGGAACACCACCGGATACACCCCGGACTGCCGTATATCGTCCTTCCCGCCTTAGTTTACGTAAGACTAATTATCGGCAAAAAGTCACGGGCGTGGCAGGTGGGCATATTGCGTCCATGTAACGATATATAGGGAGTGACCTAGCATTTCCTTGACGGTGCGAATCTTGGCCCCGCTCTCTAAAAGATGAGCGGCAAAAGAATGTCTGAAAGTACGTGGGGTAACATGCCTTTTAATTCCTGCCGCTTCTATACACGTGTGAATGATCCTCCAAGCTCCCATGCGTGAAAGTGGTTGACCACGACAATTAAGAAAAATCGCATTGCGGCTATCTTTGTCAGGACTAAGTAACTTCTTGCGACCTTCCTCGCCACAGATGTACCGACGCAGAGAAATAACTGCGGGTTCCCCTAAAGGCAGTACTCTCTCCTTATTCCTCAAGCCTGTTACACGAAGGGATTTCTCCTGTAGATCGAGATTACTTAACTTAAGACCGATAAGTTCCGATATTCGCAATCCTGCACTATAAAGCACTTCAAGCACAGCTTGGTCGCGCAATATAAACGACGAAGTTTTTGGGGAATCGGAATACCTGGATGCACCTGTGGCGGCAACCAACAAGGCTTCTATTTCCTTCACTGAAAGCACATCAGAAACTTTCTGTCTAGGTTGAGGGGCTGTAATATTTTCGGCTGGATCTTCAGCAAGTCTACCTTTATCCTTGAGATAGCGAAAAAACGACTTTAAGGCCGAGAGTTTTCGAGCGACAGAGAGTGGCGCGAGACCTGCATGATATAAGTGGGATAGATAGTCGCGAATGATTCTTTCTGTAACGTTCACAATATCAAGCACTTGGCCTTCTTTCTCTTTTAGAAATGAAAAAAACTGTCGAAGGTCTCGCCCATAGGCCTCGACCGTAGTCGCCGACAGGTTGGATTCTCCTTCTAAGAATTCCTTAAGGAGAAGTAGGAAATTCTTTTTCCACTTTACCAACTCTCTCTTCATAGGAAGCACACTCCATCCATAAAGATTCTAGCAGATACACTCTCTATGTCAAGGTTCTTTAAAAGAAAAGCCCCGGCTCTTGCGTTACGGGTGTTACGGGGGCCGGGGCTTTGAGTTTTACGTTCCGAAACTGGAGCGGATTATACCATGCCCTTGAACCACTTCTCAGCAAGACCGGCCAGGATCGGCATCTTCCAGAACTTACCCGAAAGTGCCTGTATAAGACCGATAAGTGCAAGTATCGCCAAAGCGAACATGACAAGTCCTACCAGGCCCCCCCAGATCCAGGTGCATACAGGGCCACTGAACCAGACGGTTATCCAGAATATTATAACTCCTAGTATTACACCCGCCGCACCAATTACCGTTTCTGCAATCGCAAGCATAAGGCCCTGACGAGCATGATACATGGAAAAAGGATTCTCCTTCTGGGTTACAATCGGAATTATACAAAGCCACCAGATGTAGGAGAGCCAAGCAAGGCTCTTACCCTCGTTGATCTGTTCTTCGGTTGCGCTGGGAAAACTTACTTCTGCCATGTTACTCCTCCTATTGGTTTAAGGTTTGTGCGCCTATTCTAAGCAAAGCAGAAGGTTTGTCAACTGATATGAACGCTCGTATCAACCAGGCTTGACATCTTGATCTTTTCAGCCAAAATTCAGTCGTGTCACACGAGGTTTTCAAAGAGGATCGAATCTTCATTATCTCATGGGGAGTATTCATCGGAATAATGACGATTCTCCTGACCGGTGTAATCGCCGCCCCCTTGTTTGAACTTTGGAAGGCTGAAGGGATCGCAGATTTTCTTTATAGAGCCTACCACCTCTCTTGCCATCAACTACCTTCTCGTTCGTGGTTCATCTGCGGGGCAAAACTCGGTGTGTGCGTACGCTGTCTTGCCACCTATCTTTTCTTCATACCGATAGGTGTTGCTTTATTCATTCGTCCTTTGCGGACCTGGATAGCCCGGCGTTCGTTTTTGCGTTTTGTATTACCTGTTTGGCTGGGTTCCCTCTCCCTTCTCCTGATAGATGGTTTGCTCCAACTTGTCACCCCATGGGAAAGCACAAACTTCTTACGATTCGTGACTGGCGGCCTTGCTGGTGTTGGAACAGCACTCCTTTTGGGTTACCTTGTTTTGAGATTTACCCAGAAGGTCGAAGCCTCCCTTCGCTAGCCTCTCCCCTATTCAATTTGGAGTGCAACGACCGCGTGGTTGCTCCCCCTCAAATACTTTTAGGAATCCACCCAACATGTATTGCGATGCTCAGCGTGTCCCTTGAGCGCTTTATGCGCTCATAGGGTATTAGCCTCGCCAACAATCTAGCGAACCTAAAGGTTCGCACTACATGTTCTTTTCTTAAGATTCATTGAGAGGGTCAACGCATTCCTAATGGGCCTTTCGGGGTCCCCGCGGCGTCAAGCAGTGACGCCAGGGGGTGATATATCATGGGTGAAAAGACCCCTCTCTCCGAAGAAGACGACCGCAAGGCCCGCAAATGCGAGACCTGCGGCGACGATCATGGAAAGCTCGTAGCTTACTGTGGATAAAGCTCCTCCCAGAAACGAACCGGCTATCCCGCAAAGTCCGATAACCGCATTGAACGCACCTGAAACGGTGGAGCGCTCCTCTGTACAGGATCTGCAAAGGTAGATAAGCGAACCGAGGTAGAGTGCCGACCAGGAGAAGGCCAAGATGATCTGCAACGGGATGAAAAGCCATGGATTCGGCGCCATTATGTAACCCAAGAAGACCACGATGGATAGGATATACCCCAAGGGCAGGGCTATCTTCGGCTTCAGCCTTTCAATGAAAAGCATGAAGAAGACCTGACCCAGGGGATTGAGTGCATAGACCAATCCCATCAGATCGAGAATCGCTATCCCCGGGATCAGAGGCCCATAAACCCCACGCTGCCGCAGGAAGAGCGTAAACGTGACCCAGATCGAGAGTGCACCGGTGTGGCGCAGGAAGAACCCTAAAAAGATCGGCCAGTGCCTTTTGATGACCTCGAAGGAGAGGAATCTTGTCCGGGGTCGGCTGGGTAGCTCGCGGAAGCTGAAGCCCAGAAAGGCAGGCAGGAGAGCCATCCCGGCAGCGATAAAGAAGGTAAGTGGACGTGGACCGATCCCAGGGGCGAGGAATGAACCAACGGTCCAGCCGAGTGAGCCAAGGGCTGCGAAGATGCCGACCGAGGCCTTACGCTCCACGGTCGAGGCAAAAAGCGCACCCGGAAGCATACCCAGACCAATGCCGGTCAACGCCCTGCCGATCATAAGCACAGAGTAGCTTTCCATGAACAACCCTATAAGCAGGGAGCCCAACGCTGCAGTCATGCAGCCCGTAAAGATGATCGTGCGCCTGCGGATGAAGTCGCCCAGGCGACCGAAGAATACCCCGAACAGGAAGTAAGGCAGATGATAGGCGGCGGTTGCAAGACCGACAAGGAAGTTGCTATCCGTTTGCTGCTTTGCCACCACCTGAACCTGAATAAACAGGATCATCATGGCGGCGTAGGTAAAGAAGTTCACGACAGGCGGTCGCGGATCCCGGCTTGGATCCCTGCGCCAGTTATCCAGCCACTTCCTCAGCACCGCTCCTTAACTCCTTTAGCCTTTGACTCTTATACTCAGAGAAACGCCCTTTGCGTATCGCTTCGCGCATCTCTCTCATCAGGGTATAGAAGAAACAAAGGTTGTGGATGGATAAAAGTCTGGGGCCGAGTATCTCGTCAGCCATGAAGAGATGCCGCAGAAAAGCCCGTGTATAATTTTGACAGGCAGGACAGGCACAGCCTTCCTCAATAGGTCTAAGATCGTCCTTGTAGCAGGCGTTGCGCAAGTTTATCTGTCCTTGCCTCGTAAACGCCGATCCTGTCCGGCCGTTGCGGGTGGGCAGAACGCAGTCAAAGAGGTCGGCACCCCTTGCCACCATCTGTAAAAGATCTGCGGGATAGCCCGCACCCATAACGTAGCGGATCCTGTCCTTTGGCAGCATGGGTTCTACATTATCGATGATGCGGTAGGTCAACTCAGGAGGTTCGCCGAGGCAGAGACCACCTATAGCAAATCCTCGAAACGGCAGGGCGGTGATCTCCTTTGCAGATCGCTCGCGCAGATCGTCGTAGGTCGCACCCTGCACGATCCCGAACAGCCTGCCCGTAACACCCCCCGTAACACCAGTAACACCCGTAACACCCGTAACACACCCAAGTGATCTTTTGGCCCATAAAGTAGTGCGTTCGAGCGAGCGAACCGCCGCCGGATACTCGGCAGGGTAGCCGATGGGCTGATCAAGCACCATCCAGATGTCGCTGTCCAGTGCCCGCTGTATCTCTACGACCTTCTCAGGGGTAAAGGTGTGGCGTGAGCCGTCTATGTGGGACTGAAACGTTACACCTTCGTCTGAGATCCTGCCTAACCCCGTAAGTGAGTATATCTGAAACCCGCCCGAATCGGTAAGTGTCGGCCGGTTCCAGCCCATGAACTTACTCACACCTCCGGCTTGCCCGATCACCTCAACACCCGGCCGCAGGTAAAGATGATATGCGTTGGCAACAAGGATCTGTCCGCCGAGGTCAGCCACCTCGTCCGGTGTAAATGTCTTGACTGTCCCCTGGGTGGCCACGGCCATAAATGCAGGGGTTTCAACACTTCCGTGGGTAAGCTCAAGCGTTCCCTGACGTGCCTTTGTTTTGCTGTCGGTTGCGTTGAGCCTAAATCTTATCATCCCTTTCCCTCACCCTGACCCTCTACCCGACACCAGACGGTGGTGCAGGCGGGGACACTTCGTCCCAACGGGAGAGGGGATTAGATCTGGACTCAATGATGGTAGTGCGTTACGGGTCATAATATTAAGGCAGCATCACCGTAAGAGAGAAACCGGTAATCTTTCTCAAGCGCCTCCTCGTAAGCCTTGAATAAAAGTTCCTTGCCGCAAAACGCAGCGGTCAGAAGCAATGGTGTAGAGCTGGGCTGGTGAAAGTTGGTTAAGAACCCCTCCACCCGTTTGAATTCATGTCCGGGATAGATAAAAAGCTCGGTGGAACCGGAATGAGGTCTGATCGGTTCAGAACCAGGGAAGGACTCGAGGGTTCTCGTGACTGTGGTACCCACAGCTATAATCCGGTCGGCACGATTTATCTTTTCTGCAGCTTCAGCGCTGACCGTGTAGTTCTCCGCATCCATTCTGTGATCTTCCACGTTCTCAGTCTTGATGGCTCGAAACGTTCCCTCTCCCACATCCAATTGGATAAACGCGACTTCCACACCCTTTGCTTGAAGTTGTTTCAAAAGCTCCTCGGTGAAGTGAAGCCCTGCAGTGGGGGCGGCGATTGAAAAACCCCCGCGCGCAAACACCGTCTGGTAGGTCTGGAGGTCACGCTCCTCAGGAATACGGTGGATGTAGAGTGGCAATGGGGCAAGGGCCAGACGCTTAAACAACTCAGATTCATCCATGAGCAGCTTGAGGGTCAGTTTGCCTGCCTTCTTCTCCTCTACCTCGACGATCTCCTCTGCGTTCTCGCCTACAAGCCTCTCCCCTATTTTTGGCCGTTTGGAGGGCCGCGCAAGGGCGACCCAGACACCGTCTCTGATCCTCTTGGTAAATAAAAGCTCCACCACCCCACCGGTCGTG
Organism: candidate division TA06 bacterium B3_TA06; assembly: GCA_005223075.1. Lineage (NCBI taxonomy): Bacteria > candidate division TA06 bacterium B3_TA06. The sequence continues at coordinate 10,425 of NJBO01000024.1, forward strand.
CGTCTCAATCTGAAGCGAACCGGCTGAACCTTCGAATCGTTAAGGACAAGGCAGTCGCCCGGGACAAGATAGGCTACGATCTCGCGGAAGATGCGGTGCTCGATTCTGCCGGAATCTCGATGGAGAACGATTAGGCGGCAGGCATCACGAGGCGCGGTGGGATAAAGCGCGATTCGATCCAGCGGCAGCGGGTAGTAAAACTCTTCCTTGAGCATTGCAGGATAATAAGCGTTCAGGGCTGCAAGTCAATCTGTAAAGGTAACGTAACTTCCCGAGGAAGTTAGGCCTCTATAGGAGCCAATGATAGGCCTTCCAGCTTCTCAACTCCGCGGCTAACCCCTTGTGTTAGGGGGATGTGTTACGGGTGTTACGGGTACGGGTGTTACGGGTGTTACGGGTTCTCTGGGGGAGAGACAATCACCTCCAGGTTCTTTTTGATCGCAGGATTTGAGGCAAAGAGATCAAACTTCCTTTTTACATCAAAGGCCCTGCGGGAGAAACCGCTTTCCACAACTATAGCAAAGGTACCCACAAGACGGTATTCAGCCTCAGAGAGCAAGAACTCGGCAATTGATGGAAGAATATCGGCATAGAAAACAGGAACCCTCACCTTGCCGTAAGCCACGCCCTTGGCAGGGATCTGTATGGATACGTCGGAGGAGATATCTTTGAGCAGGCGAGAGCGGTTGACCTGGAGTTCGAACTTGAACTTCTCAGCCGTCATCGAATGCTTGTAGGGGTTGCGTATCTGGAGCTTGAAGGCGAGTTCGAATCCTGTGGAGTCATCGAACACTACAGATGCGGAGGAGATCTTAAACTCCGGGGCCTCGTAGAGATGAATTTCAATACCAGTGGAGGTTGTTGTTGGAATAGGTGTGAATACGCCAAGTGATGTTACAATAGCAATTCGATCTTCACGTTTAACAAGACGGCCCGGCTCCGGAGCGGTTCTAACAATAGTCCCTATAGGGTATTCTTCATTTTCTATCTGCCTCGCAGGGTAGAATTCCAAGCCCAAGTTTTCAATCAAAGCCATCGCCTCCATGAATTTCATACCGCGCACATCTGGGAGCTCGATGGTCAATGGAGCTGCCAACCGCACCTTGACTGTGTCGGAGATTACTGAATCCGGCAACGGCTCCTGCCAGGCCACAAGCCCTTCAGGAACACTGTCCGTGTAAAAGGAATCGGGCAGCACAACAAGGGGGCAGGAATCGGGCTCCGGGCAGTCCAGAAGCGAAGCAAGCTGTGCCCGGGTTGAATCCAGGGACAGTCCGGTAAGGTCAGGCATGAGGAGGTCACCAGGAAAGGCAACAAGCAAACCCGACATCACCAGAAGAATCACTAAGCTCGTTAATCGTCTCATGAATCTAATTCTAAGAAAAGTCGGGCCGATGTCAAGCGCGCGCAGTCAGTGCGCCAATAGATAACCGACCGATCGCCTCCAGCAGAGGCAGTGCCAATCTCATAGGCGCCAGTATCCGAAGGCTCTGAGTGCTTATTATTCCCCTTGATTCTCGACGATCTCAATCCCCTCTTGCCTGGTAACGATGTGCTAAAAACTGCTTGACAGAAGAAGTAGCGTCCTTAGAATCCAGGGTGGGTATTCGTCTTTTGCCTCCGCGAATTGCGGCCAAGATAGCCGCAGGAGAGGTGATCATCCGTCCTTCCTCCGTGGTGAAGGAGCTTTTGGAGAACTCGCTCGACGCAGGGGCCGCAATGATTGAGGTCTGCATCGAGAGGGGCGGAAAGGCGCTTGTCCGTGTAACAGACAACGGCGAGGGGATTGCGGCTCAGGAACTCCAGCTTGCGGTTCAGCGTTTTGCCACGAGCAAACTGGCCGATGCGGGTGATCTTGAACGTATTCAAAGCTACGGTTTTCGGGGTGAAGCCCTGGCCTCGATGGCTGAGGTGAGCGAGCTGGTAATCGAGAGCCAACGCCCCGAGGCGGAAAGCGGGATGCTTTTGCAAATCAAGGCCGGGAAGGTCACCGTGCGTAAGGAGATCGTCCGCACGCCCGGAACAACCGTCAGCGTGCGAAACCTGTTTTTCAATCTTCCTGCCCGGCGCGCCTTCCTGCGAAGCGATCCATACGAGCGCCGGTTGGTGCTCCAAAAGTTACGCGACTACGCGCTTCTGCATCATAAGATTCATATCGAGGTAACCAGCCAGCGCGAGACCCTGCTTTCGTTCCAGCCGGTAAGCGACTGGATAGAGCGGGTGCGCGAGGTCTACCCTGCTCTTAGGGGGGTTGAGTTGATCCGGGTATCAGAACAACACAGGTTGCTCAAAGTGGAAGGCTTTATCGTGCGGCCTGATCAGACAGGCGAACTACGCAGGATGCAGCGCACGTTCTTCAACTCCCGACCGGTTCTCTACCGTGCTGTCTACCGGGCGATAATGGAAGGCTTCGGTCCACAGCCTTCTAACAGGCCGCCTTTCTTTGTCCTTAAACTTACGGCCCCGCCCGAGATGCTGGATGCAAATATCCATCCCACCAAGATAGAGGTTCGTTACCGGGAGGAGCGTTTCCTCTTTGACTTCCTTGCTCAGGCGGTGCGCAAGGCGGTTCACAGAGAAGCGGTCAAGACCCTTAAATTCCCCACCCGTCCATCGAGCCTGCGCACGGATGAGAAGATAGAGCGCCAGATTCCCATACCTACCTCTCCCCCATCAACCCCTCCCTCCTTGATACCAAAGACTCCCGCATCCACTGCGCCCCTTGAGGTGAAGGGGTATCCTGACACCCACACGGGCTTCTGGCAGCTGCAGAACCTCTACATCCTGGCACAGACCTCCTCGGGTCTGATAATCGTTGATCAGCATGCGGCCCACGAACGCATCCTCTACGAGGAGATGCTTGAAAGGCTGGGCAACATACCCAGGCAGCGCCTGCTCTTTCCACTGATTGTTAATCTTACACCGGAGGAGTGCGCCACCTTCGAGGAGATAGCGGATGACCTCAAGGGCTTAGGTTTCGAGGCCAAGGTCTTCGGCCCGAATCAGGTTATAGTGGAAACCCTGCCCGCCGACTCAAAGATTGGACCTCGAGATCTGTGCGAGCTTTTCCGCGAGTTTGCAGAGACCAGCGAGGTAAAGCTGGGCAATAGGGATAAGATGGCCGCGCTTATCGCATGCAAGGCCGCGATTAAAGCAGGAAGCACTCTTTCACAGGCTGAGATGGAATCGTTGATCAACCGGCTTTTCCGCTGCAAAACACCTTTCTTCTGTCCGCACGGCAGGCCAACGGTCATAAAGTTTACGATGGACGATCTGTCCAAGCGCTTCGGCCGTATCTAGATGAATCCAAGACTCATTCCGGTAATCCTTGGCCCTACAGGTGTTGGCAAGAGTGGGGTGGCGTTCGAGCTTGCACGCCGCTACGGATGGGAGATCGTTTCCGTTGACTCCCGGCAATGTTATCAGCTTATGGAGATAGGCACGGCCAAGCCAACGCCGGCGATGCGCGAGCAGGTTCCCCATCACCTTCTGGACCTCTGCCCGCCTGACCACAAGCTCTCTGCAGGAGAGTTCGCCCGCCACGCCTGGGAACTGTTCTTGAACCTTGAGAAACCCTTGGCTGTAGGCGGTTCAGGATTCTATCTGCGTGCCGTCTTCGAGCCACTGCACGCCAACCTGCCGCACAACCCTGTAATCCGCGAGGAGCTTGAGACCCTGCCCACCCCGACACTTGCAAGAAAACTTAAGGCCGAAGACCCGGTAACCGCCGAGCGTCTGCATCCCAACGACCGGCAGCGGCTGCTGCGTGCGCTTGAGGTCTGCCTTGCCGCCCGAAGACCATACTCCGAACTGATAGCAGAACCCCCGCCCGACCCGCCGGTAAGACCCTTCTACGTGGGTCTTAGGCTGGATAGAGCAGAGCTTACCCGCAGGCAACAAGAGCGTCTTGAGCAGATGATGGCCGAAGGGTTCGTGGAGGAGGTAAGACGCCTGCGGGATATGGGTTTCCCCAAGGACCTGTATCCCTTCAACGCCTACGGCTACCGTGAGCTATACGACTACATCGAGGGCAACTGCTCCTTGATCGAGGCAAAGCAATTGATCCTCAAAAAGATACGTGGCTTTATCAAAAGGCAGGAGACGTTCTTCAAGACCCTTGGCGAGATCCACCGGGTGGATGCTCATGATCGGCAGAAAGCCATCCAGGCGGTTAAGGATATCTTAGAGAAACATTTCCCCCACTACTTTGAGTAATCCACCTTTATTCTTCTTGAATCACCCCTTTATATTAACGATACGAAGCGTTCCTTAAGTGGAGGCTCTCTACTTCGAACTCTTCAGACTTATTCCACCTCGTATTCAACCAGCGAGAACTCAATCGATCCGAATGATAGAGGAACCATCTGTTTGATAATGCCCACGTCTGGAGCAACCCAGAGGGTACGGTTTTGCTCACCGTTATCCAAGTCTCGCAACTCTATACGCATACAGTTGAAGAAGATCCCTCCGTCTGTGCCTACAGTATCCTTCTCCTCTACAGTACCTGTTGCGATATCCTCGTCAGCATTCCAGGTTTTGGTGACCCAAAGAGGCATGAGGAGCGGAAGGTAGTCTAGGTACTTTAAATTGAAGAGAACCTCGTGAGAGAAAACGGAATCACCTACCACGGTGTAATAAGAGAAGGTGTCATCCGCAATGTTCCCCGCTGAAGCCTCGAAGTCGCGCTTTATATGCCATTCTATCCTACCGTCGCCTAAGTCATTGGAATGGGTAACGGTTATCTCAAGCTTTATGGTGTCTGTGAACAATCTGGATTCGTAAGACCACCGGTTGCCAACCGCCATCGGGAAGTAGTTCTGGACATCTATCACAAGTGTATCGGCGACCTCATGCAGGGTGTCGCCGTCGGATACGGTGCAGATGATGTGAAAAATCCCGCTTTGATCAGGGGCGATCCAAAGAATCACTGCGCTGTCCTGAGATTCTGTAAAGGTCCCACCGTCGGCTTCGAATTCATAGGCCAACAGGTCTCCGTCAGGATCACTGGCTTCGCAGACGATCTTGACCGTATCGCCCGTTGTAACCAGGGTGTCCGAGGCCGGGTCGGTCACAAATCTATCGATAACCGGCGGCTCGTTGCGGGCGCAGCCTGCAAGGTAGACTATGAATACAAGGACGGCTACGACTAAATTCACGCAAGATTTCTTCATACCCTCTCCTTGGTTAACACTTTGCCTTTCACATCCTCAAGGATAAACTCGCCCGGTAAAAAGTCAAGCCCCCGAATCCCGGAGCTCATTTTAAATGATACTCAACCAGCTCCAGCTCCGCCTCTAAGGGGTCGTCTATTTTCAACTGGGTAACGATGATTCCTACGTCCGGGGCAAGCCACAGGTCACGCTCCAGCTGGCCGCCGCTTATCTTAATGTTCACGCAACCCTCGAACAAGCCTGCTTTGACCTCACAGGAATCGAAACCAACCACTCTGCCTGTTCCACCGTCCCCGGTTTCCCAGCTTTTAGCAACAAGAAAAGGTAAAAGGAATCCCAGATACTCCTTCGCAGCATCAGGGTCCTTAATGAAAACCGAGTCCGCTGCAATGGTATATACTAACCCGGTATCCGTCACAGGAACAGGATATTTGCCCTCAATGTAGCGCTCAACATAGCAGCGGATTCTTCCCTCGTCTACCTTTCTATCCACAACTGTCAACCTCAGTAGTGCCCATCTGCCTGATTGATCCTTACCTTCATAGACCCATTGATTGCCTTCAGTCATGGGCAGGTAGTTCTGAACATGAATCGTAATGGTATCGGCGACCTCATGCAGGGTGTCGCCGTCGGATACGGTGCAGATGATTTCAAAGATGCCGCTGTGGTCAGGTGCAATCCAGAGGATGTCGTTGGCGTCCACGGGGCCCTCGAAGGTCCCGCCGTCGGCTTCGAATTCATAGGCCAATAAGTCTCCGTCAGGATCAGTGGCTTCGCAGATGATCTTTACCGTATCGCCTGCCGTAACCAGGGTATCCGAGGCCGGGTCGGTCACAAATCTATCGATAACCGGCGGCTCGTTGCGGGTGCAGCCTGCGAGGTAGACTATGAACACAACGGTGGCTACGACTAAATTCACGCAAGGTTTCTTCACGTCCTCTCCTTGGTTTGGTTACCTACACTCACTCAGCTCTCTTGCGTAAATATACACCTCCTTGAGATAGTTGTCAACCCCTGGGTTAAAAAAGACTTTCTATAAGTCCACCTATTGACTTGTTGCACAATCATGAATATCCTTTCCTATGACACTCCTCACCGGCAAGCGATTTCTGGCCCTTAGATGCGCGATCCTGATCGGCGTAGGGCTAGTCCTTGGGCTTTTGCTTCCCTGGCCCTGGTGGATCGGTGTAATCCTGGCCGGTTTGAGTGTAACGGCGGTGATCTTCTTATCTGAGAAGTTCCTCTACCTTACCCTGCTCTTCCTTGCGGTTTCCTATGGACGCGCGTCCTTGCCATCCCCTATGCCAAAGGAGATATATGGCTTCCCTCTGGAGATTGAGGCTCGACTTATCGGCAAAACAGGCTCCTACTCGGTGCTTAAGATAGAGGAACCTCAGGGCCTTAAGGGGTACAGGGTGCTTGTCTACCTTACAAAGGATGAGGAATCTGGAACAAAATTGAAGATCAAAGGCAAGCTGCTCCCACTTGCCTTTCCCCGAAATCCCGGGATCCCTGATCGCAACCAGAGGCTCAAACGAGAAATGGTCATAGGTAGGTTTTCCGCTGGAGAGATTGTAAAAACCGCACCGCCTGAGGGTCTGAGGGCCTGGCTTAATAAAACAAGAGAAGCGTTTATCCAACGCAACCGTGAACTCTTCGGCCAAGAGGCTGCAATCTATACGGCGATCCTTTTGGGCGAGCGCAGTAAAGTTCCAGAAGACCTCTACCTTGACATGAAGCGCACCGGAACCCTGCACCTTCTGGCAGTGTCCGGTCTGCACGTAGGGGTTTTGGTGGCGTTTCTATTTTTGCTATTGCGATTCTTCCACGTCCCGCGGTGGATGATTCCTCCAGTGCTTGCCATTCTGCTTTGTTTCTACATCGCGTTGGTAGGACCTCGCGCATCCATCATCCGGGCGTCGGTGATGAGCCTGGCAGTGGCCGCAGGGTTTGCCTTCGAACGCAAGATCTTGCCTCTAAACAGCCTGGCAATCGCGGCTCTGATTTTACTTCTGGTTAGACCGACCGACATCCTCTCAGTTGGCTTCCAGCTTTCATTTGCCGCGGCGTTCGGGATCATCCTGGCCGCTGCCGGAACTAGAGAGATGCTTGCACGCGAAAAGATCAAAGGAAAAATCCCCTCCTGGCTTGTAAAATGGATCATCCTGCCGCTTGCGCTCTCGGTATTTGCCACACTTTTCACCATGCCGATCCTTGCAGCGCACTTTCATCGCATAACGTTTGGGCCGATCCTTGCCAACCTGCCGGTCATTCCCCTGGTGTCATTAGTCTTGCCACTTGGGTTAGTCGCTCTCGCTTTAAGTTTAATCTGGCTTCCCCTGGGACAGATACTTGGATTTGCGGTCTTCGGGCTCTTGTGGATAGTTGAGAAACTGCTTCAACTTCTTCCTGGAAGTTTAATATCCTCAGGAGCTTGGCCTATTGGATTGGTGGTCGCGATATTCCTTACTGCTCTTATCTTTCATACCGAAAAAATCAGACCTAAAAGGTTCGTCTACGCCCTCGTGATGCTTCTCCTGGGCGCAAACCTGGCAATCTGGCCCTGGGCGTTGAGGTCAAGAAGACCCCGGCTTACACTTCTGGACACCTATCATGGCAATGTGGCAGCGCTACAAGCCGATGGTCGCACCATTCTTCTTAACCCAGGTTCAAGGGCCGAACCGAGTGTTGCTGATTTCCTGGAGTCCCGAGGGATTCGACGGATCGACTGGATACTCTGCCTTTCAGATAAGGCAGGCGACCTGAGCGGTCTTGATTCGTTAAAAACTCGTTTCCGCATCGAAGAGATAGGGTCTGTTTTGAAGGATGAAGGCACAACGCTTCTCCCCCACGCTGGTAGGTTAGTTCTATCTTCTTGCACCATCGAGTATGACCTGGCCATGCGCGAAAGACCGTTTTACGTAATCCAGACGGACAGGAGACGGATAGTCTTTACCTCGGAATCGCACCGGATGGACGAGGAAGCAGACGTCAACGTCCTGCTCAATCGATATATAAAGCCAAAGGAGACAGAAGGGCGCTTGATCTCCAAGACCCGGCTGAAGCAGGGTGAAAGCGAGGTGATCCGTGAGCAAGGCGGGATGGTGATCGGGTTATGAACCGCAGATTTCACAGACATGGAGTGCAATCACACGGTCATTGCTGCAACAACATGGTTGTTGCACTCCAAACAATCCACAGATTGCGCAGAACAGGCCTTGACTTCTTGGACAGCCTGCCTATAATAAGATGTTGTTCTATGGAAAGCTAGGCGTGTCCTTGCGACACCCGATCGAAGCTCCCAATCAGGGTTCCTCCAAAGAACACTCGGTGTTCTGGGGTCCCCGCAAAAACGTGAAGCGTTTTTGTGGAGTAACGGGGGCGAACGGCTTCGACGGGGTGTAGATGCGGAAGAGGGCATGGCAAGGGTCCCTCGTGACCTTGTAAATCCTGCGAGGGGAAAAACAACTGCTGATAACAGCTACGCACTGGTCGCTTAATTAGCGACCGCGTCGGTTCTAGGTTTGACCCGTTCGGTCTAGTTCCGGCGGATAATCAGGACGGGCGAAGCCTTCGGAGTGTCATCGGCCCCAGGTGGATTTCTTAGATGACTGGTTCCCTAGTGGCCGGTCACGGGGCAGCGAAGGAACGAGAATTTAAACTGTGACTAACCATGTAGTCCTCGACCGTTGACCATCTCGGACGCGGGTTCGATTCCCGCCGCCTCCATTCCCTAACCTCCTTTTTGAAAAAAGCGCCCGCAAGGGCGCTTTCCTTTAAACTTAGGTTTGAGTGCAAATAAATGGGACAAAAGCTGGTCAAAAGATAGACAAAAGATGGTCAAAAGGTGGACAATACATTGGGGTCCCCGGGCGTACGCGTAGCGGACGTTTGGGGTAAAAAAGTTGGTCAAAAGGTGGTCATAAGGTAGCCAAAAGATGGACATTGTTTCGGGGCCCCCGCACATGAAATGACGATGTTTGTGGAGTAAAGCTACGAAGTAGATTTGTGGGGTGCAAAAAGTTCGTAGGGGCCGACGTTGACGCTAGGGCGTCCGCTGCGCGTCAGGTCCGCCCGCATTTGGCATATTTCGGGCCTTGACATCTTTTAATTCTTTTATACAATCGATTTGAATTCAACATGGAGGAGTTTACCATGGGCATGTGGACAATCGGAGCTGATGGCCGTCCGGTCAAGGTGAAGGAAACGAAGTTACAGAAGGAAAAGTTCCTTGAGGAAAACCTGGAAGACTGGATTGCCGCTGACCCCTCGCTTCTAGGCGAACCGTTACTGATTGTCGGTCGCCAGGTATTGATACCCGACGTCAGAGACCGTCTCGATCTGCTGGCGCTCGACCCTGACGGCAAGGCGGTAATAATCGAGCTTAAGCGCGGCAAGCTAAAAGACCCTGTGGACATGCAGGCGTTGCGCTATGCAAGCTACATCTCCAAGTGGGGGTTTGACGAGTTCGAACGTCACGCGCGCGGCTTCCTTGGCAAACAGGTCGACCCGGAGTTCAACTTCAACGAGCTTTATGAGAATTTCTGTTCCGAGGCGGGCGCAGACGAAACCCCGGAGGTCAACACCGACCAGCGGATGATCATAATCGGCTCAGAGGTCAAAGAGAAGCTGGGCAGCGTCGCCTTGTGGCTGCGTGAACATCACGTGGACATCAAGGTAATAGAGGTAGACGCCTATCGGGAAGGCGAGAGCCTCCTCGTTCAGCCGCGGGTCATAATCCCGGTGGAGATCAGCCGATTTACAGAAACAGGCAGGCCGGTCAAGAGCGATGTATCGCGTCCCTGGCTTACCGACGGCAAAACCTGGCATCTGGAGAAACGATGTAGCCCCAAAACGAAGGATATGCTTCTGCAACTGGATAGCATGATTCAGGAAAACTTCGAGGTTGACGGACCAAGATGGAATCAAGGTGGCTATGTGGCATACCGGATAGGTAGCCGCAACTGGTTGTGTATCAACACGCTTGCGAGTGTGTTGAATCTAGACTTCCTCGTCAAGATAAACACGTTCACGCAATCGAATCTTGCCCAGCGGCTCGGAGTAGTGGAGTTTGATAAGAAAAGCTCCCTTGCGGAAAAATTTAGCTTGCCGACTTCTGTGAGTGTTGAACATCATAACGAAAAAGCGGATTGGATTACGTTACACCTTAAGGAGGGGTTCGATCTTGAGAATGAGGCATTCCTTGAGTTCCTGAAGGAAGCTTACGAGGCTTTCCCTTTCTGGAAAGAATAGATTCTCATTACCTCAACATTTTGGGCCGGTCTTTAGACCGGCCCCTACATCTACATCATATCTTAACAATACCTCCCTCTCCCCTATTTTACGACCAAACAAGCACGTAGCGCGAGTCTTTAGACTCGCTTTGCCGCAAGCCAGCCTGATACTTCGAAAGAGCGCTTTCCTTTTTCTTGACAATAAACCGACACCGTCTATACTGACTCGATCCAGCAAGGAGGCCAAATGCCCAGACGCAAGGTGTACCACCTTAAGTTCACCAAGAACAGGTGGGCGTTAAAGCGTCCAAAAGCCAAGCAGGCTACCCGCACGTATCCGACCAATGAGAAAGCCCTGAAACAAGCGCCGAGGATCGTCCGCAAACAGAAACCTTCTCAGTTAAAGATTCACAAAAAGAACGGTAAGTTCCAAGAAGAGCGGACTTATGGAAAAGACCCTTATCCTCCTAAAGGTTAAAATCTAATTGTCACAACATGGTAACGCGCGGCCCTTGAGGCCGCTTTTGTTCTCGGGCCGGTACCCTGACCCGTTCTATTTATCATAGGGCCGACGTTTCCGCCAGGGCGCTCGCTGCGCACCCGACAGGGACACAAGCGTCAGGTCGGCCAGCCCCCTTGACACTCCCTAAAGTCGAATTAGAGTAGTAGATGCCAAACCGAATCAGCCGCGTTACGCGCTCCAAGGAATCGGCCCGCGCCAGCTACAACCGGATGAGCCGGTTCTACGATCTTTTGGCCGGAGGAAGTGAGCGCAAGTTTATAGAGATCGGCTTTAAAAAGCTTGCGGTCAGAGAAGGCGAGAAGGTCCTTGAGATCGGGTTCGGGACAGGACATGCGCTTGTGAGATTGGCTCAGGCGGTTGGTGAGAAGGGCAAGGTCTACGGTATAGACATCTCCGATGAGATGGTCAGGCTCAGCCATGAAAGACTAAGGAAGTCAGGGCTTGCGGAAAGGGTGCATCTTAAACGCGGCGATGCCGCAAAGCTTCCCCTTGATTCAGAATCCTTCGACGCGGTATTCATGGCCTTCACCCTTGAGCTTTTTGATACACCCCAGATTCCGATAGTTCTAGCTGAATGCCAAAGGCTTCTGCGACGTGGTGGACGGATCTGTGTAGTATCAATCTCCAAGAAAGGTAAAGATGGCTTGATGATGAGGCTCTACGAATGGGCGCACAAAAGGTTTCCAGCATACGTTGACTGCCGCCCGATTTATCTCCGCGAGGCGTTTGAGGACGCTGGCTTTCAAATCCTCGATTGCGAGATAATGTCCATGTGGGGTCTGCCGGTTGAAATCCTCCTCGGAGTTAAACAATAAAGGGGATGTTGCGGGGGGTGTTACGGCGGTGTTACGGGTGTTGCGGGGGTGTTACGGGTAGATAAGTAGCCTGCGATCTTTTGTTCCGCAAGTACAAAAGGAGCAATAGGGGTCCCCGCAAAGACGCAAAGCGGATTTGTGGGGTGAAAGAGATGTTGACAAATCACATAGCCTGATTAGAATTCAATAACCTCCGGGGTACTCATTCGGAGGCGCCCGCGCTCCCGTCGAGTGAAACATCCACGTGGGGTGTTAAGTATCGGCGTTGGTGCGATTCCCTGGGGTCCCCAAACGGCTGTGCGGCAGACGTTTGGGGTGAAAAGGCCCCTGTAGCTCAGACGGACAGAGCAACGGTTTCCTAAACCGTAGGTCGTGGGTTCGAGTCCCGCCAGGGGTAGTTAAGAAAAGGAGTTTCATGGCAAAGAAATCAAAATCACCCTTCAGGGGTGGGCATAAGCACATCAAGCAGGAAGACGCCTTCACCAACGTGATCGAGAAGATCTATGAGTTTTACGTAAAAGCCCCATTTCAGGCTATAGTGACGACCATTGCGGTCATAGGCATCATCGTAGTCGGTTCTATCTTCATCTCAAGATGGGTAGGCGGAGGTCAAAAAGTGCCTCCCAAGGAAGCGGCCATTTCTCTTCTTACCGCTCAACAGCTCATCGGGAGATCCCCTGAAGCCGCCGAAGACACGCTACGCAGCCTCATCATGCGCTACCCACGCACCAAGCCCGGCAAAAAAGCCCACTACTACCTGGGACAAGCGCTCTTCATACAGGGGAAGTACGAAGAGGCTTTGACTGAGTTTGAGGGGTTCGAGAAGAGCTACCCGGTCAAAAAATCCTTCCTTAAAGGTGCCGCTCTATATGCTCAGGGGAACTGTCTTGAGGAGGTGCAGAGATTTGAGGAGGCTATGGATCGCTACCTTAAGCTGCCCGAAAGGTATCCTGAATCCACCTTTGTTCCATTCGCCAAGCTTGGAGCCGGACGATGTATGGTTTTTCTCAGACAACACGATCGCGCAGAGGCGCTTTATAGGCAGATGCTTGAAGACTACACCAGAAATGATTACCCTGTAATCAATGCAAGCATCAAAGGTGAACTGGGTAAGATAGACGCGTTGCGCAACATCTTCTAGACCCCCCTATCCGTAAACGTCCATTTGAGACGTGGCAGATAAAACAACAGGATAGGATTTTTCTGTGTGGGTTCCCTCAGAGGGTATCGGGGATGGGCGGTTTACGTTCCAGATCTATCCCCTCGATGAGAAAAAGAACGTCCTGTCGGTGTTCTTCGAATGCGGCTTTTGCCAGTTCCTGCTCGCTCAGTTCTTCTTCAGAATCCCCCAGAACATTCTCCGTGATATAGCGCTCCCCTTCCTGTATGCCGACTGAAAAAGCAATCCTGTAAACCCCAAGCAGCCCGTTTGCGAGAACAGAGTCAAGAACAACCCCCAGGGAATCGCAAACATCTGCTGTGAACGGAATCCCTGAGGTCTCCCAGGTACTCATTGCCTCGGCCTCAACATCAATCTCAGCCGCGGTAAGTGTACCGGTAAGGAAATGAGTGGTCGCGTCCAGGGTAAAGATAAGTCCTTCCAGGAATCCTATCTGGAAGGTCTGTTCGGCAATGGCTTCGCGCAGAGGACGGTCGCTATCACAAGAAAACCCCAAGCCTAAGGCCATCCCCATAATAAAAAAAAGACGAGCTTTCTTTATCATGTTTTAAGTATAGAGCTTGGATGTTGAAAGTCAACCTGGAGGTCGCACAACCAGAAAAAGGAACACAAAAACAGGACGACCTTTGGGCCGTCCTGCATCAGTTTGAGAACTCTCCTCTAACGCACAAGTACAATCTTGTGGGTGCGATCGAACTGGGGGGTCAAGATGCGCACAAAGTACAATCCGTCGGCAAGCATTCGGCCTTCCTTGTCCTTTTCGTTCCAATGGATCCTGCCTCTTCCCGATAGCTCCCCGTCGTGAAGTATCTCGACAAGCTTTCCGCTCACATCGTAGACCCGTATGGAAACCTCTGTGGGAACCCCAATCGAGTAACTTATAGAGGGCGGCGTCCTAAAGGGATTGGTTCCTGCAGGCTCAATACGCAGAACCTCTGCCGATTCGGTAACCCCTGTACCGCCGTGGAAATGCACCTGGATGTGCGGGGAGTATATCGTATCTTCAGTCGCGCTGGTCGCATGGAACGTAGCGACATAGGAGCAATCCTCCTCGCATCCGTAGTCGTCAAACCCGATAAAGATCGAGTCGTCAACCGCAAGACTACCCACTACAAGCACGCTGTCCGCATAATCATCGCTCTGAAAACCGGCAGAGGTGATATCACAGTGACAGTAGAAGTTCTCTGCCGGTTCGGTTCCCGTGTTCGTAAAGTATGCGGCAGGTTTGAGGTGTTCCAGCGTGTCGCCTTCCTGGGGTTCAAGGATCGTCGTCGCCGTAACCGCAACGCCCCGGATAACGCATGAATCTACGCGATAATCCTCCATGATCCTCTCCGGCATGAGGTAGACTGTGACCTTGACCTCGTAGACGTCACCAACGTTGCCCGGTGGGGTCCAGTACGGAAAAGGGGTTGTTACCTCCCCGCCATGCTCGATAGTTATGGTTCCGAACCAGTCGTTCTCGTTGTTCTCGTTGTAGTTGGAGCCCGGACCGGTGATTTTACAATTCGCGTAGCAGGAGTCCTTGGCCTCGCCGAAGTTGCCGATTCTGGCGCGGGGAATTATGGAATCCTTACTGATCCTTCCTACGGGCTGACGGATACAGGTTACCGCCAGATGGCGGCCATAGCGGGCTCCTCCGCGCCAGTTGTAGTAGATCTCGAAGTTGCCGTCGCAGCTGTCGCTCCAGATGATGTGGACGTTGCCGTTGGGGTCTGCTGCTATGTTGGGGTACTGAGATTCGTAGCTGTCTAAAGATGTCAGGCACTGCCTGTAAGCCCAGCATGGCCACAAGGAATTCCAGTAGATTTCGGGGTTGTAGTAGATCTCGTTGTTTGCGTCCTCAGAAAACCTCCCGTGCCAGGCGACACGGGCGAAGAAGGTGCCCGCGCATATCGAGGGACCGCCACAGATCATGCCAGGTCCACTCACGTTTATGGTATCGCTGCTCCACGTTGTGCCGCTTCTCGTGCGTACATGTATCGCGTCGTTCGTGCTTACAAAAGCCACGTAGACGGTGCCGGTGCCCCACTTGGTGCAGCAGATCGAGGGAGCAGCGTAAGGATTACAGTTGGTGTTCGGTATATCGGAGACGGTCCAGTTTGAACCATCAGCGCTCGTCCCGTATCCGATGTTGCCTTTCCAGGACTGGATCCAGGCCGCGTGTATATTGCCATCCGGGCCGATG
>NJBO01000025.1 GCA_005223075.1 candidate division TA06 bacterium B3_TA06
GTCATCACTACGGCAGAGGGATGAACGGGATGCCTCCCCTTACAAAACTAAGATCAATACATCCTGAAATAAACCCCGCAATCGCATGCTTCCCTCCCCTGCTGCTCGACAATATCTCAACCCACAAGCTATGGAGGGGTGGTAACTATGTGTTGGACAACTACACTTTAGTCTGTGCGCGGGGAGATCATTACCAAGGTATGAGGTTAGGGGAGTTATTAGAAAAAGCGCGATAACCTCATGTCTGCCTTTTTTAACATAAGGCCGGCAAGGGGACAATCCATTGTGGTCACAATCTTGTCTCTGCGTATAATTGTATAGATTGCTCCCTCGCAATAACTGATTCTTCTTAACGCTCGTAGGGGCCGACCTCAGCGTACCACATTCGGGCATTAGGTCGGCCTGCTTTCCTTTTGAACAGACAAGAGTGTCTGTTCTACACAGACTCAAAAAAAGCAGCGTAATCCACCAATCCCCTCCCTATTCTTCCAAAGAATACAACCCTAAGGTACAGGCACGGGAGGCGGCGTATAGATCTTTGCGCATGAAAGCCAGGTAAGAAGCATGATAAGCGCCAGCCCGCCCAGTATGAGCCCGGCTACAGACCAGATAATACTCTTGCCCTTCTCCTGCCGCAGGCTTTCTACCCCTATAAGGATGCCGACAAGTGAGGCGGCCCAGGCAAGCCAGCCGGCTATGTACCACAGTATGGGAACATCCTGGGCGGTAAGCTGCTTGGGGCCTACGAAGAAGAATATGAAGGCAACAATCCCCAAACCGAATGAGATAAGTCCAAGTTTAGGCATAAAACCTCCTTGGTTTATAATGAAGAAGACGGAAAACCCTCCCAAGGGTTGCAAACCTGTTCGAATACCCGGAACTCCACCCCTGCGAAGGCCACACAGGCTGACATGGCAAGCATGCTTGTTGCGACGCGCATGTGTCCTCCCTCATGTTGTTATCGCCACAGGACTTATGGGGGTTCCATGATTTTATGTGATTTTATATGATTTTCAATCGGCTAACCCGCTCAGAATTGCTGCGGTATCCCCTTGAAGCGGCGGCGGTGTAAGAAGCTTGTAAAAAGAGAGAGACGGTTAAAGAAGCGGTTCTTGAATGCGTCGAGGCGCTTGAGGAACCCGTCGGGCGCTACCTTGGCGCGGATAAGGGGGTCGGAGTCGATCTGGTAGACAGGTACCCGGATGGTGGTCAAGGGACCTCGCACCCCTTTCCAGACCTCAGCTCCTACAGTAAAGCCGATTCTATAGCCGGTCTTCTGTGCGGCTCGAAGCACCCGTGAGTTGAAGCGCCCGAAGGGATAGGCCACCGCAGGGATCTCCAACCCCAGGCGCTTCTCCAAGATCTGTTTGGATTGCTCAAGCTCCCAGGCCAATCGATCGTCGGTGCACCGTTTCAGGTCAGGATGGGTCATGGTGTGCGAGCAGATGCTCCAACCCGCTGCCAGCAGCTCCTCGAGCTGGTGCCATCCAAGATGATCAAGACCACCCCCCATGATATCCCACAGGTTTCGCTTGCCCACGTAACCTGCAACTGTTGAAACCATTCCGGCAAGACCCCGTTCCCGCATCATAGGATATGCAGTTGTGTATATCTCCTCATACCCATCGTCGAAGGAAAGCATCACGTGAGGACGCTCGCTGTCGTCCTGGGAGTTAAGGTAGTGTTCCAGATCTGTGGGTGCGACTACGTGGGTCTCAGCTTGGAGCAGGTCAAGTACATCTGCGAACCTTTTGGCAGGCATATTTGTCCAGCATATCCCTCGGCTGGAGATATTGTGAAATTCCAGTACGGTGAACATCTCTATGCTCCTTTTGTCCTTCTGACCTTCGGTCCCCGCGGACAAAAGATCGCACTATCGGAACCTGACTGTCTGTTCTCCACAATCCCTCTACGGATACGCACTTCCTGGTAGTAGTCTTCTACCATACCGGCAATCCGCTTCCAGGAGTAACCAAGAGCCTTCCTGCGTCCTGCTTTTCCTACCCTCTTCCAATCCTTTCGCCTCCTTGCCAGCTCCAGTATCCCCCTGGCAAGGTTTGCGTGATCGCAGGGCTTGACGAATATCCCCTCCTTCTCGCCCATAACGTACCGAAACGCCGGGATGTCGGTAGCTACCACGGGCTTGGCACATCCCATCGCCTCAAGAAGGGTGAGACCGAAGCTCTCCGCCCCGATGGATGGGGTGATTGATAAGTCGCACCATCGGTAGTAGTCCGCCCTCCTGGCACCCGTTACCTCTCCCGCAAAGTAGATTGAATCCTTAACTTCGGGAGCGATAAATCGGTTGTAGTAGGGTCTCATCGGCCCGCTGCCGACCACCACCAGCTTTACGTCAGGGATCTTTCGCTTGATTAGGGGCATGGCCCCAAGCAAATGCCGCAGACCTTTCTTGGGTTCAAACCGACCCATGAACAAAAGCTTGAGGGAGGATTGTGGAAGCCTATCTGCGAGGGCACTTCTGCCGGGCGAGAAAACCTTCGTATCTACCCCGTTTGGGATGATGCGGTAGGAGCCAGGGAAGAAGCAGGTCATGGTCTCTTCGGCTACAGGTGATACAGCAATGAGACCGTCGTAGTAGCGAAAGAACTGCCTGCGTAGCGGCTGCTTGAACACCCGATAGAGCGATGATGGGTCGTGCCCGGCGTGAAAGGTCCCCACCGCGATGGTCCTTGCCTTGTCGTTGCGGGAATAATGCAGCACCGCCATGGGAAGCATGGGGGCAAGTGAGCCGTGCACGTGGACGACGTCGTAGCGCCTTGCGCGCAGCAGACCGTTGATCCGGGCCCATATACCTATTCCCACAGTGATGCGGGAGAAGCTTTTATTGATAGGAAGACTTACCCCCCTGCCTATACGCACTACCGGGACATCCTCAGGTACTTTGCCTGGGATACGCGATGTAAGGACCTCTACCTCGTGCCCGCGACGCAGCAGTTCCCGTGAGAGGCAGTAGACGTGTTCACTTATCCCCCCCACATGGGGGAAGTAGTGCTCGCTGACCTCTAAAACCCTCAATCAGGGTAATCTTTTAGAGCCTGCGCCAGGAGGCCAATTGCATCGCGCAGGGCGGCTTCTTTTAGAACATACGCGATGCGAATCTCGTTGCGGCCCGCGTCCGGGGAGGCGTAGAAGCCCGCAGCTGGAGCAACCATCACCGTCTTTTTATCTTTCGAGAAATCGGTCAGAAGCCAGGCCGCGAACCGCTCCGTATCATCTACAGGCAGGCGAACAACGGTATAAAAGGCGCCTTCGGGCGTGGGGGCTACCACACCAGGGATAGCTGAGAGCTCTTCGATAAGCGCCTTGCGTCTGCGGTCGTATTCGGCGATCATCGGCTTCATAAACCGGTGCATGTTGCGAAAACAGGCCACAGCCCCGTACTGCTCCACGGTAGGCGGACAGAGACGAGCCTGTGCGAACTTAAGCATCGCACCCATGAGTTCACGGTTGCGGCTGGTAACGAAACCAATCCGGGCACCGCACGCAGAGAACCGCTTGGATGCCGAGTCGGTTACAATGACCCTATCCTCGATGTCGGGCAGGGTCAAGGCAGAGGTATGTTCCCTATCGTCGTAGATGAACTCGCGGTAGACCTCGTCGGAGATAAGATAGAGGTTGTGTTTGCGGACGATCTTTCCCAAAACGAACATCTCCTCCTTGGTAAGCACTGTGCCGGTAGGGTTATTTGGTGTGCAGATGATAATCGCCCTGGTTTTTTTACTTATGTGGCGCTCGATCTCCTTGCGGGCAGGCAGCCTGAAGCCTTGTTCTACAGAGAGCTTTATCGGAACCAGCTTCACCCCTGCGGCTGCTGCAAAGCCGTTGTAGTTTGTGTAGAATGGCTCGAAGACGATGACCTCATCGCCCGGATCGGTGGTGGCCCAGAAGGCGAAAAGCACCGCCTCGGAGCCGCCAGTGGTGATCCATACCTCGTCGAGGTCTACATCAATCCCGCAACTTGCAAGGTAATCAACGATAGCCAGGCGCAACTGCACGATACCGCCGGATGGTCCGTAGGCCAATACCGGCTCGGTGAACCTGTGCACCGCCTCGAAGAACTCGGTGGGGGTAGGGATATCCGGCTGCCCAATGTTCAGGTGGTAAACCTTGATCCCGGCTTTCTTTGCTTCGTCCGCCAAAGGGGCGAGCTTGCGGATCGGAGAAGCAGGCATCATAACGCCCCGGCGTGAGATATCCATCCTACCTCCTGGTTAGGGGATTGGTGTCGCGCTCCGTAATCGGGCCGACAAAACTCGTATGAAAAACCTTTGAATCAAAAAACTTACGTGCCACATCCAGCACCTCGTCCTCCGTGACCTTCTCGAAGGCCGCCAGGGTCTGGGGGATGGTGCGGAAACGCTGCGCTGAAAGCTTCCAGTGTCCTAACCGCGCCATACGGTGGGAAAGACTCTCCATGCTCAAAAGCAGCGAACTCTTGGTAAGTGTCTTTGCCGTATCAAGTTCTCCCGCCCTTAGCCCCTTCTTTTTCAGACGTGAAACCTCCTGCTCAATGGCCCGGAACACCTTTCCCAGCTTGCTTTTCTCGGTGATAAAGTAGAATCCAGCCACCCCGCAGTCCTCGAAAAGTTCAAGGAACGAGGAGACGGTGTAGACAAGGCCTTTGTCCTCACGTAGGAGGGAGAAGAGCCGCGAGCTCATCCCGCCTCCCAGAAGGGTGGCAAGCAGGGCAAGGGGGAAGCGTTCATCCGAGTTGGTTCCCACCGTTTGCGTACCCATGACCGCATGAACCTGGCTGAGATCCTTCCGGGTATGAACCATACTTATGGGTGCGGAGTTCTCCACGGGCTGAGCACGGACCTTGCGCTCGCCACTGACAAGCTTCATGCGACGGGGCAGAAGCCCGATCAACTCCTCTTCCTTCACATTACCAACCGCCACGAGGATAGAATCGGCCAGCGTATACTTCTTGCGATAGACCTCAATAAGACGTTCCCGGCCGATACCCGAAAGGGCCTTGCGCCTGCCGATCACAGGATACCCAAGGGTGTGAGGGGCAAAACAGGCCTCAAAGAAACGGTCGAAGACCGTATCCTGAGGGTCTTCTTCTGCCGAGCGCATCTCCTCGTAGATAACCCGCTTTTCCTTGCGCAGCTCCTTGGCCTCGAAGGTGGAGGAACCCAACATCTCAAGTAAAAGCGCGACCAGAGGCTTCATCGAGTCGGCCAGGCAGCGGATGGTTATACCGGTGATCTCCTTGGCGGTAAACCCGTCGCTTATCCCACCGAGGCGCTCGATATCAGCAAGGATCTCCTTGGAGGAGCGTTTCGATGTCCCCTTAAACAGCATGTGTTCAATAAGGTGGCTGGCCCCGTTTGTTTTTACATCCTCGTCACGCGAGCCTTGCCTGAAAAAGATCCCGAGTGCTACCGAGTGGAAGCCGGGGATTCGTTCAGTGACGACGCGCAGGCCGCTCTGAGTCAGGCTTTCGCGGATGCCTTCGCTTGTCATTTCTTCTATCTCCCCTATAGGAACCGCCCCTGTCCCGCGAGCTGCGAGGCCGATCCTTACTCGGATCAAGATTAGTAGTCAGATCAACCCTGCCAAGTTCATCAATCCCTTTGACACGAACCTTTATCCGCTCGCCCACCTTTACCACGTCCTCTACCTTTTCAACGCGATGAGGGGCCAGGTTGGAGATATGCACCAACCCATCCTTACCGCGGAACAGCTCCACGAACGCGCCGAAGTTGGTGATTCGCACCACCGTGCCTTCGTATATCTGGCCGACCTCAACTTCTCTCACGATCTCCTTGACCTGTTCCAGCGCGGCATGAACCCCGTCGGGGTTTGTTCCCGCGATGATTACGGTAGAGGTTTCGTCGTCGATATCGATGGTTGTTTCGGTCTCCTCAGTGATCCTGCGTATCACCTTTCCGCCCGGACCTATAACCTCGCCTATCTTATCGTGCGGAATCACGAGCGTCGCGATCCGGGGGGCAAACTCGCTGAGCTCGCTGCGGGGGGCGGAAATAGTCTTGTCCATAACGTCCAGGATATGCATGCGGACTGCGGTGGCACGCTCGATCGCCTCGGCCAGGACATCCACGGAGACGCCGGTAAGCTTGAGATCGAGCTGGATTCCTGTGATGCCTTCCCTGGTTCCGGCCACCTTGAAGTCCATATCCCCGTAGTGATCCTCGTCGCCGATGATATCGGTGAGAAGCACGTAGCCTGA
The DNA here is from genome assembly GCA_005223075.1 of candidate division TA06 bacterium B3_TA06. NCBI lineage: Bacteria > candidate division TA06 bacterium B3_TA06. Next base: position 6,218 of record NJBO01000025.1, read on the forward strand.
AGGCTCGCTGACAAGCCCCATAGCGACACCCGCGGTAGCATTACGCATAGGCACGCCGGCATCGAACAGAGCAAGAGATGCACCGCACACCGAAGCCATTGAACTCGAACCGTTGGATTCCAGGATGTGGGAGTTGATGCGGATGGTGTAAGGGAAGTTCCCATCTTGGGGAGCAAGCACCCGCACCGATTTCTCGGCCAGTTCCCCATGCCCTATCTCCCGCCTGCCCGGACCGCGCAGGAAGCGAACCTCGCCTACAGAGAAGGGCGGAAAATCGTAATGGAGCATGAACGACTTCCATGCATCTCTTTCCACATCATCAACCCTTTGCTCGTCGCTCTTGGTTCCCAGGGTTACCACGGCCAGGGATTGAGTTTGTCCTCTGGTGAATAAGGCCGAGCCGTGAGTGCGGGGAAGCACCCCCACCTCGCAGGAGATGGGCCGGACCTCGTCCATGTCCCGGCCGTCGAGACGCTTCCCCGAAAGCGCTTTGGCGCGAACATCGGCCTCGATGAGGCGATCGATGATGGTAACGATCATCTGCTCGGAATCGGGGAATTCCTCGGCCAGCGCTTCGATAACCTCGTCGGTGATCTCCTTGCGGGCGCGACCTCGCTCCTGTTTGTCGGTAATCTCGTTGGCGGCGGGAATACGATCGCGAGTGAGTTCCTTGAGCTTGGCCTCGAGTTCCGCCGGTACCCCCTCGTCTTCGAATGACTTCTTTGGTTTGCCCGCCTTGGCGGCAAGCTCGCGCTGCATCTCGATCAGGGGCTTGCAAAGCTCGACGCCCTTGCGCATCGCCTCAACAACCGTCTCGTTAGGGACCTCGTTCGCCTCGCACTCGGCCATGTTGATCGTTGAGCCGTTTGAGACCACGAGCATGTTGAAATCGCACTCGTCCAACTGGGCAATGGTAGGGTTAACTATAAACTCACCATCCTTGTATCCTATACGCACCGCGGCGATAGGCCCGGCAAATGGAAGCTCCGAAAGCATGAGTGCGGCTGAGGCTCCAGTAATCGCTATGGGATCAGGCTGGTTCTCTCCGTCGTGGGAGAACAAAAATCCGATAATCTGGATCTCGTGGTTGAACTCTTTTGAAAAAAGCGGCCGGATGGGCCGATCTATCATCCGGCTGATGAGAATCTCACGCTCACGCGGACGTCCCTCACGCTTGAAGAACCCACCCGGGATCTTGCCTGCCGCAGAGTAGTACTCGCGGTAATCCACGGTCAAGGGCAGGAATCCGAAACTCTGCGCCGGCTCCTCCTTGTAACATACGGTCATGAGCAAAACGGTGTCGCCGTACTGGATGCGTACCGCACCGTTGGCCTGCTTGGCCAGATCGCCAGCCTCGATAACCAGCTGGCGACCGCCTACATCGGTCTGCACGCGTTCCATCTCTAACCGCGCAGCCCGAGCTTCTTTACAAGGGCGTAGTAGGTGTCCCGATCCCTCTTGTAAAGGTAGTTGAGGTGCTTGCGGCGCAGGTTGACCATCTTGATCAGCCCGCGGCGAGAGTGATGATCCTTATGGTGCTGCCTAAGATGCTCGGAGAGAAGTTCGATTCGCTCGGTAAGGATCGCCACCTGCACCTCGGACGAACCCGTATCCGACTTATGATGCTGGAACTCTTCTATCAGTTCACGTTTTCGTTCTTTTCCTAACGTCATCTTTTTTTTCTTCCTCCATTAATCCCCGTATTCTACCTTGGCACAGGTATTTGTCAACCGCCGGGCAAAAATCTATACGCGAACTCGAACCTGCGTGCTGAGTTCGCTCTCCTTGCCCTCGGCAGAAACAGTTGAGACTGCAAAGGCAAGATCGCCTTCGCTCTGGCTCCCCAGGCGAAAAGAGGGTCTAGCAAGAGGTGCCGGGGTAAGGCGCACCCACTGGCTACCCTCGCGTTTATAGACGTGGTAGCCGGGTTGATCCGGTTGATCGAACCAAGCAAGAAAAACCGTCCGACCCGCAACGTGAGCAGCAATGCCTGAAGGTGGTTTAAGAGGTAAAGAAGGCTTCTGGCTCAGGGAAAGCGAGTGGCTCACTTCCTGTCTAACCAGCTCACGAAGCTCGTCTCGCAGACGGGCGACGATCTCTTCAACCGGGAGTACTGTGGGTTCTTCGGCTATCTCTTCCCCAGGTTCACTAACCCCTACCTCTGCAGGTTTAATCACTGGCTCGATCTCTCTAGGCTCTTCGGCTGCAGCGACCTCGGCGGTTGGAATCCCCACCGCAACGCCTTCAAGAAACTTGCGGCCCTTAGAAATCAACTCCGCGCATACCTCGTTGTGCTCGACGAGTATCGGCTCGGGCACGTTATCCAGCCCCAGCTTCTCCTCAAGGTGAAGCCTGGCTTGCTGGAGCAACTCTATCCGAGGCTCATCAAACGAAGCTCCTTGCGCTGCAAAGAACTCACGCATCATTCGCCTTACGCTGGCCTCAAACTTTCCCTGGTAGGCTGGGAGAGACTCGGTCGCCGGGCCTTCCTGGACAAGGCTCTTACGATGTGTTGCAACAAAGCACTCTATAATCCCATCACGTGCATCCTCGGGACTAAGCCTGTCGAGCGTCAGGCGTTGCCGCAGTGAGGCCTCGAACGGGCTTTCGGTGACCGCACCGCCGGCCTTCTCATCCAGAGTCGCGGCAATCTCCTGGGTCAGTGCATCGGTGAAAGACGCTTCTGCACTCTCGGTGCCAGCTGGGGTAGCAGCCTCAGTAAGATCCTCGATCTGCACGGGTTGCGCCTCAGCACCCTCCTCAAATACCGACGCACCGGCCTTCTCCAAAAGAATCTCACATACCATGTCGTGCGTTTCGCTTATCTCCGGGGGCAACTCGGTAAAGCGGAGCTTGAGATCCATCGTGTGCCTGATGCTGCGCAACTCGCTGACCAAGGGGGTCTGGAAATCACCCCCGCGTTCGGCAAAGAGATCACTCATCATCTTGCGGACCTTTGCAAGAACCTCCTCATCCTCGGCATCAATCGCCACATCGCCAAAACCTGCCTTTGCAGCCTTGTGGTTGGTAATCACGTAGCTTTCAAGTATTCCATCGCGTGCCTGGACCGGGCTCAATCGTTGGGCTGCAAGCCGCGCCTGAAGACTATCTACATAATCGTTCACAAAAACTCCTAGTCCGCACCCAGCTCTATTTCAACATTCTTTCCTTAAGATAAGCTGAAAACCCCGGATGTCAAGGGATGTTATATATAGTCTGTGCGCCAAGAGATAGTTATCATGGTGGGAGGGTAGAGAAGTAGTAGGGGCACGGCACAGTGTGCCCCTTGAGATGCGTAGCATTTCATAGGGTATGCCGTGCCCCTACGGATTAATCCCTGGGTTACAATCAACTCGATGATGAGTTCATACTCTTCCCAGTCGTCCTTCTCGACCACCTCAACCCCCTCATACCTGGTGACGATGTATTGACCATGGGCATGAATTATCCTTCTGAAACTTCCAGGACTACAACCGAAAACCTAACCGCTCTCGTCGAGATTCAATAGAGTCCATTCGAAGATCGATCTATGATTTCGTGTCTCAGCTACAAAAATCAATCCTGCGATATTGTCAAGCCTTGATGAGGAATATCCCCGCAAATGAGAATCAGGTTGAGGAAAGCTCCCTTGTAGAAAGAACCTTGCCGCTTTGGGCATCGAAGATAAACTCATGACGGGCCGCAGGCACTCCTCGCATTGAGAAGACGATCCTGATAGTAGCCTCAGTAACCCAACCGATCTCCTCCACCTTGGTTCCTTTTGTCCCTGGATAGGTCCTCATGAGCTGGCGCAAAACCCCGAAGACCTCAAGGAAGGCCGGCTCCTCGGCTCCCAGGGTAAAGATCAGCACATCCTGCTCGCTTACCCCGTCTGAGGCGCGCTCCTTGAGCAAAAGCAGGTTTTTGCCGTCAGGAGACCATATAACCGCCCCAAATTTGTCCTTTCGTTCGGGCTGAACCGGCTGGGAGGTTTCTCTATCGTAAAGGTTCACAATCTCCTCGCATTCAGCCAGTTTATTAAGGGTATCTGCCGAGGGATCGTAAAGATATAGGATATTGTGGGTGCGCACCCCGTACCAATCCGACGGCAGTTCATCGGACCACATCTCGTCGCCCGGGCCGAAACGAACGGTGGAGTCAAGGGCAAGGGCGATGTATCTTGAGTCAGGGGATGGGACCTCAAAGGCAAGCCGATCCGGAACTATCGCCTTTTCCGCAAGGTGCGCTAAAACCTCCGGGGCAAGCACACTGACTTTTGTTGTATCCACAGATTCCTCGGTTGAGCCAATATCCTGCGGCTTGCGTTTGCAACCCATTGTTAGCAGAAGAAGACCGGTGAAGAATAACGTGTTAAGTAAACGCAACTTGCTCATGTTTCACCTTTTTGTGCCCGCAAGCTTATAAACATCACGCCCTGGTTTGAGAGAAACCGACGCTCCTGAGCCTGGTGCCTAGTCGCCTTCAAGCCTTTGCTTGAGCCTTTTCGCTGACTCCTTGATATCGTAAAGCAGCAACCCCAACTTGGCCCTTGGTGAGGTGGTAAGTGTGATCGTGGCCTTTCCTGCCTCGGCCACCAGGAGATAACCATCGGGGTGGTTAACAAGTAGATAGCCGAGTCCAGACCAGCCCAGGCCCTCGCCGGTTTTACGTGCGGAGCTCAGGAGAAACGCACTCATCGCCGCCAGCCGCTCATCGGTCGAGCCCTCGGGACGAACAGCCATAAGGAGTCCGTCAGACGAAACCACGGCAGCCGAGGTGATCTCCGGATACTCCGCCTTTAAGGCGCCCAACTCACGCTTTAACGCCTCACTCACCGACTCTTGAGGGGATTTGACTTCTCGCATCTCTTCCATATACTTCCTTTCTCTGGGCGATTAGCTCAGTTGGTTAGAGCGCTGGTCTCACATACCAGAGGTCAGAGGTTCGACTCCTCTATCGCCCATTATTCGAACTCTAAAGGCCCTGCCGGGAGAATCTCCTCAGTAATCGCAGTTGTTGCGTCATGCCCGGTAGATACAAGCTTCATCTCTTCCCGAGGGGATTTCAGCGCTACAATTCCCAACACAGGTATGTTATCGCTTACCCACACCTCAACTTCGGTGGTGTCGCTCACCAGTTTCTCAATTATAGTATCGCCTATCAATAATCCAATTCTACTATGTCTGATGTCTTTAACTTCGGCATGGATGGTTAAGAACTTGCCCGCCGGAACGGCAATCTTCTCCTCGCCGATCTTACCAGCGTTGATCTCATCGGCAAGATACAGGTAAGGTCGGTTCTCCCCGGGGGGGTACTCGGCCAGACCCTCGCTCTGAGGCATCTCGATGAGCTGATCTGCAACCTTGATGATCATCCGCTCGGCAACACCCCGGTAACCGTAGGGAACAAGCATCTTGTAGATGAATTTGCTTTCGCCTCTTGAACCTATCATCTCCAGCCAGTAGTAGGGCTCGCCCTTAACGGTGTCAACGCCGGTGATGGCATAGCGCAGGGTGTAGCTTACCAGAGTTCCGCCGGTGACTTCGTAGGAAGCCCAGTCTCCAACCTTCCAGGAAGGCTCGGTATACTCGACCTTCCTGCAAGCCACAAAAACGAACGCTACGGCCACTGTCGCAAGTAATGCGCGGTAAACCTTCATAGTAGTTAATCCTCCTTATTCCTTGACCCTGACTTTAGTGAGAAAAGCCGCGTTGTCAACCCAACTTTACCCCATTCGGATACTTCGTCTCCGAATGGGGCCCCCGCGACGGCGCAAGCCGGCGCAGCGACTTCGTGGGGTGCAAAGGGGTTGACAAGTGAGCAACCTCCCCTATCCTTCGATCATGAGGGGAATAATTAACCCAAGGAGGATAACGATGAAGAAGCAGTTACTTCTTGCGGCAGGATTTGCAGTCATAATGCTTTTCTCCTGCAAGAAGGAAGAAGAACCCCCAACCGCCAAGTTCTGGCCTCTGGCAGAGGGCAATCAGTGGACCACTACTGAGAGTTACTCGTGGGACGTGACACTTCTAGGCTCGGACTCAAGCAGCTCCCAGACAACAAACACCGTCAAGGCATCTGAGGAACGGGAGGACGGCAAGATGGTCTGGCCGGTGGAGACCTCAACCGACACCTCACAGGACGGTTCTTCAACCATCATCTCTCGCAACTACTATTACGTTACCGAGGACTCGATCTACATCTATTCGATGGACAAGAACGCCGAGGAGCCAACCGCGGTTGAACCTAACAATCTTGAGGTTGGGACGGAGTGGGACGGCAACCTCGCTCTCCCCATTGAGATACCCAACATCTCCACCGACTTCCCCGCTCACTTCAAAGTAATCGATCAGGGACAGGCTAAAGTACCTGCAGGTACGTTCGATTGCCTTATAATCCAGATAGATCTCAAGGACGCCGGAGTTGATTCGGCTGCCACTCAATGGCGGGCAGAGAATGTAGGTATTGTGAAGCTGACCACTGATTTTCAAACCCAATACGCAGGATTTACCGTGAAAATCTATGGCACATCCGAGCTCGAAAGCATTAACTTCGAGGTGCCCTGAGGTTAAGTCTGCCCCTTGCTTTTTGCAAAAAGCCCCTTAGAATACGCCTCTAAACTATGGAGGAGTAATGGAAGAGTTCCTGAAGAAGGTGGCGTTTTTAGGGTTGGGAACCGTAACTGCGACTAAGGAAAAGATCGAGGAAGGCATAGGAAGGCTTATCAAGAGGGGCGAGATCTCTGCTGCCCAGGGCAAAAAACTTGCCACGAAACTTCTTTCCGAGGCCGATCGCACCCGCAAGGAGCTCGCAAAGAAGATCGAAGAAGGCATTAAGGAAACCATGGCCAAGGCAGGCGTAGCCAGGATGAAGGACATCGAGGCCCTTAACCGACGCATCAAACGGCTGGAAAAGAAGCTTGCCGAGCACATAAGTAAACCCGGAGATACAACCTCAAAGAAGAAGACCTCCTCTACTAAAAGATAGAAGAACAGCGACTCGGAACAAACACGGGATCCATTAACCCAACCCAACTTCCGGCGAACCCCTGTTGGATTGTTTGGGGAAAAGGGTTAGTTTACATTCTTTCGCGCGGCACCACGCCGACCGCCACATTGAATCTAACCTTTCGGGTGGATGAAAGCCCAAGCGAGGCCCTTACCGGGCCTATGGGGGTGCGCGTGCCTATCCCTAATCCGGCGCCCATGAACGTCTCCTCGGAACCTGCCTCGTTCCTGAAGAAAGGGTTAAAGGCCGCGATATCGGTAATCAACTCGACCCTGAAGGGATAGCGTTTATTACCCAGGAGATCAAAAAGCCGGTAGGCAAGAACTATTCGTGCGCTTACATACTCCTGGTTGGCAAACTCCTCCTCACGCGCCCCCAAAAGATCGGCTCCACCTATTCTGAAAAGCTCAGAGCGGGGAAGAGTGTCAAGGCCCAAACCGTAGGCCAAGGACGTTCCCAGAACTACCCGATCCCCGAACTGAAAGTAACGGCTGGCCTTAACTTCGCCTTTGAAGAAACCCTCAGTGGAGGTCTCGTTGGGAAGACCAAGTTTTGATGAAAACGCAAGATCGAAGCCCCGGTTAGGGAAGCTGAGATCGTCAAGGGTTGAAACACGCACGCGAAGCGTAGGACCGGTTGTAACCTCGTCCCTATTCTCATCACCTACCACCGAGGGAAGCTGGTGATAATGGTTACGATGAGCGTATCCAAGCGTGAAGTAGGCACTACGCCCCAGGGAATATCCGAACTCGGCCTCGGCCCCCCACGTCCACGTAATATAGTCAAAAAGCCAGTATCCCTGATCATAGAACGAGTGACGGGTGACGTTCCGGTAACCCTGGATCCTGTAGGTGAAGGGGAGGGAGAGAAACCGAGCGCCTGAAACTCCAACTCGCCAGTCCTGAGGCTCTCCAAGGGTCGTGCTGAACCCAAGTCGGGCACCTGTGCCCAAAAGGTTCCCCTGCGCAACCTCAAATCTCACGGCAAAACCACGCAGGTTGTCGTAATAAAGACCTAGCCCATACAGGCCGTAGTCCTCCTCCTCCACAGTAAAGACAACGTCAACCAAGGAATCACTAAAATCAAGGCGATGACTCACATGTCGAAACAGACCCGTCTCACGCAGACGTTCAAGGTCGGCAACCAGCATCTTGAAGTCAAGGCTGTCACCAGCACGGGTGGCTATGTGCCGGCGAACGAAAACCTCCCGCGTCACCCGCAGCCCCTCGATTCGGACCTGATTGACTGCGGGCCTGGGGCAGGAATGACAGGGGTTACGTATGAGCACGAGCGGGTGATCCGAAAGGCGCTGCTTAATAGCAGGCATGGCCACGCGTGCCGTTGCCTCGCCTGCGGCGACAAGCTCCTTGGCGCGCGCGAAGTCCGAGGGAAGGAAGCGGTCCACGTTCGGATAGAGGACTACGGACGCCAGCTTGCGCTGCTCGCGGCGGTTCTGCTCGGTCACGATGGCCATGGTGCGTGTGACCACGTCGATGATGTTGCGCGCCTCGGGTGTCCAACGAATCACGTCAGAGGCGATGATGAAGTCAGGTTCGAACTCCAAAAGGGGTTCAACAGGCAGGTTCATAACCGTACCGCCGTCGATCAGGTCGCGGCCCTTCACACGGGCAGGCGAGAACACACCCGGGATCGCAATTGAGGCGCGTATCGCATCCACCATGCTCCCCTTTTTGAACACCACCTTCTCGCCCGAGGTGACGTCCGCAGCCACGCAGCGGAAGGGTATGGCCAGGCTGTCAAAGTTGTAGTTCGCGTCGTAGGCGGCCTCGGCGAGAAGCTCGGTCAAAAATATCTCAACGTTCTGAAGCGAGACCACCCCTGAAGGGATATATGGGACGAACCAGCGGTGGCTTATCTCCACGATGTTGCGGTGCCCCTCCTCGCGCCGGGCAAGCATCATGCGGTCTTCAGGGATGCGGTTGGAGAAAAGAGCTGACCAGTCCACGGTCGTAAGGATACTGTCCATCTCATCCGGGGTGTAGCCTGCTGCGTACATGCCGGCGACGATCGAACCCATGCTGGTGCCTGATATGTAGGAGATAGGGATGCCTTCTTCTTCGAGCACCTTGAGGATACCGATATGCGCCATTCCCAGCGCCGCTCCACCAGATAGCGCCACCCCAATTGTCCACGGCTCCCGATGGTCACCGTCCCGATGCTCGCCGTCCCGCTCCGCCTCCTGTGCGCCCTGAGCGAAGAGAATGGCGGAAAGGACTAAGAGGAGAAGAAGAACCCGTTTCATTTCACATCCTACCGTGTCGCAGGGTGTCTTATTACGCCTTGCCTTAGAAGTGCATCCGTATTGCTTGGCTCTATCTCCAAAAGAAGTCTATTAAGCGAATCAAGTTCATTGGCTTTCCCTTCCCTTTTCGCATATAAGAACTGCCTTTTCAGAAACTTAAGTTGGAATTGGGATTGTGGGTAGAGTTCGTCAAAATGGGCCTTCCCTCTGGTTAATGAATCGAAGCTATTTGTCCACCCATAAAACAGCGCATGAGCAGCCTCACTGTAAGGCGTTTTTGAATCCCCGATGCGCTGCAGACGAGGAAGCACTCTCCAGCTCGCATCCCCTCCTGTGAAGTATCTTCTGAGGGAGTCCATCTCGATAAGGGCCGGTAGATGCATCTTGTTAAGAGGTAAAAAGACTAATTGAACCGTATCCGAATAGATGACTACCTTATGCAGGTTCTCTTGGTCTGGCAGTTCGTAGGTGGCAAACAGTTTGTAGGTTCCAGATGGGAGTTTCTCCAGTGCAGATTGATACTTACGCGGAGCAAAGGTTGTCCACCACAATATCTTTCCTTTAGATGCGCTTTGGCCTGGCGGGACTAAGAGGTGGTGTCGGACAGTAGGAGCATAGCTTATAAATACGCTGCCCCGCGTCCCGACGTAAGCCCACTCTTGTCCGTTAGGGGTGATGAGGAAGAGCGAGAACCGGAAAGGCTCTTGTTCCAGACGAAACAGAATAAAATTATCCAACAAGAGATCCTGGTTCATGTTGTTAGTTATCGTCGCAGTCAAGTAGGTAGGTTCAGCTAGAGCAAGGGTATCCTTGCCCAACTTAAGGTGCATGGATGCGGGAGGGGCTTCGGCTGCAAAGAGGGATGTAAGGGTGACGAACGCGAGGATTACGACAATCCCATAATTCTTCATGATTGCCGAAAGGCCCTCCCCGCCTCCTAGAGATCAAGCCTCAAGTGGAAGTCGAAGCGATCCGAACCGTCGCTCATGCGCCAGGCGGCCCCGAGATCGAACCAGTACCAGCGGAATCCGAGATACGGCCCGAAGCTTACGTCATCGTTTCCACCGGTAACAGACACACCGATAAAGGCGTAATCCAGCGGCAGAATCTCCAACGCCGCTCCCCAGCCAAGGGACGTGCCGAACTTGCCCTGACCTGCGTCGTGATCCCAGTCCAGGAACCAATCCTCAAGGGCAACCGTCGCCACAAGGGGAAGCCTGCCGAAGAGTGTGTGGTAGCGGCCAAGCAGCGGCAACTCGTAGGTGTATGCAAGAGCCAAACTGTAGTGAGAACTCCTTCCCCCAAGGCTGTCCCTTACCCCCAGGGTATCGGGCGAGGTAGGCAGCCGGGCCGTAAGCTTTGCCGCAAGATAGCCCCACCGCAGGGAACCCAGGATGCGGCGCTTGTAATGCAACCCCATGTTGCCTATAAAGACATGGTTCGCGCTGTCGCCCGCAACCCTGAGCCAGGGAAGACCGATACCGAACTCGTTGTAACCGTCAGGGGAGGTGGCAAAGCAACTCATTACCGGCGAGGAGAACTCGGAATTACCGATTCCGGAACGATACATCACGTCAAGCTGGAACGAACCGGTACCCACTAAAGCACCCGACTCGACATCCAGCGGCTTATGCGGTACGTAGACGTCGGCATACTGCGCGAAGAGCAAGGTAACCAAGAGAAACGTCATAGCGCAAGTCTACCTAAGCACTCCCCTATGTCAAGCGATAAGACGGCTCAACGGTTCAGTCGCTGAGCTGAATCTCGCTCTCTATCTCCACTGGCAGGGTGGCTGAGGATTTGATCTCTATGGGCACCGAACCGTAGACCGTCCACCCGCCGATGCTTTTGATGTTGACGTCCATCTCGTTGCCTGACTGTGCGTAAAGCACAGGCGGCCCCAAAAAACCGCGCAGGGCGATAAGGCATAAGGCCGCGGCTATAACCACAAGAACAACCTTGAGGAACGGCGATGGGGTCAGACGGATATTGCCATCGGAGTTCAACATAACTGCCTCCTTTGATTTATGCTTACCTAACTTTAATCGAGAAAAGGGATTTGGCAAGCAGAGATCGGCAACACTCAACCCCCCTCGGAATCGCGCAACCAAGAAAGACGGAGATTGGCATCTAGATCGCGGACTAATCCCCAGGGGCTATTGTTTTATCCCAAAGGCCGGGGCTAATCGAGAATAACTATCTTGCAGGTATTCTTGTAGCCCTTTGCCGACATTCGTACGAAGTAGATACCTGCCGCCACCTGCGTGCCCTTCTCGTCTCGTTTGTCCCAGGTAAGCTTGTGATAACCCGCAGGCATCTTGCCTTGCTTAAGCGTCCTGACGAGAATCCCGTAAACGCTGTATACCGAGATGTTAATCGCGGCACGATAAGGCAAGCCATAGGAGAACTCCAGCTGGGAGGTGCCGCGAAGCGGGTTGGCAAATTTCGGCGCAAGGAAGAAATGATCCGGTACGGTAGCGATTCCTTCAGCCCCCGACTTCTGGTTGACCAGAAGCGAACATACAATAGAAAGAGGGTTGTCTTCAGGATCAGGGTCGTTGGACGTTATCACGAGGTAACCAACGTAGAGTCCCGGTTCCTGACGGTCACCCGGTTCAAAGGTCACATCAACGGCTTCGTAGTCCCGAGGATCAACATCGCCTCCAGAAGGGCTAAAGGAGAGCCAGTCAAGACCGGCAAGCACGCGGTCCCCAATCGGCAGAGCTCTCAGCCTCGACTCTCTACGTGCCTTTTTGGACCCCAAACGCGCAGCTGGAGGGGCCTCGTTTTCCTCTATGCTAAAGGTTAAAAAACACATCCCGATGTTAGCCACGTAGAAACTGGTAGTTTCCCTTTCTCCCTGCTCGAGTTCTGCGGAGATGGAAGCAGGGAGAACAAGGATGTCGGGGGCCAGGATTTTGATGTAGTCTTCCTTTGTCTCAGTATCTTCCCCGCACGGGTTAGCGACCGTCAGGGATACGGTATAGGGTCCGGGTCCCTGGTAGTCATGGACCGGGCCCTGCTCCTGGGAGGTGGTGCCGTCGCCGAACTCCCAGTACCAACTGTCAGGAAAGCCCGTTGATGCATCTTTAAAGCGAACCGTAAGGGGAGCGCATCCCTCTGTGGGATCGGCTGTGAACTCGGCCACTGGCAGTTCTCCCACCAGGATATAGTTCTCTTTGACCAGGGTATCTGCGCCGCCAGGGCCTTGCACCGCCAGGCTCACCGTTATAAAGTCCCCACTCCTCGTAGGTATGAATCGGATTCTGCTCGGCAGAGGTAAATGAGTCGCCAAAGTCCCAGTACCACGACGTCACCAGACCTGCGCTTTGATCGGTGAAGGTTACGGTGAGCGGAGCCTCGCCGGATGTAGGGTCTGCCGTGAAGTCGGCCACCGGCGGGTCAATGTAGTCGAATCGACCGGTATTGCTGCGGTCGTGGCGGAATTTGGGCCAGGCAGACGAGGCCAGCCCCTGCGAGGAACCCTCAAGGGCGTAGAGATTACCGTCGTTTGAGCCGATGTAGATGGTGCCGTCCGGTCCTACCGCAGGGGAAGACTCCACCGTACCCTGGGTTTCGCAGCGCCAAAGAAGCGTGCCGTCAGGGTTGATTGCATACAGATAGTAATCCCATGACCCGACATAGATGGTGCCGTCTGAGCCTATGGCGGCAGACGAGGTAACGCTCTTGCCGGTTCCGTATTGCCATTTCACATCGCCGTTATCCGGGGCCGCCCACAACGGGACACCCACCCAGAAAAGCACCAAAAGTAAAGACAATCTTTTCATCACCACCTTCCTCCTGGTTGTGCGTTTAACCATGATAGGTTTGAGAACATCTCTAACCCTTGATAAATATAATAATCCATATTTAAGGGTTGTCAACCCTGGAGAGTCTGTGCGATGAAAAAAGAACGCTGCCGCGGTTGAACCTGAGGATTCAACAAGGAAGTAGACTGCTTGTATCTTCATCCCATCCTTAAGATCCACGAATTGGTTGCCAAATCCTCCCCCTTGGATATACTACTCACAAATCGAAGGAAAAAACGAGGAAGAACGAACAAAGTAACATGAGTGAATCCAATGCCACCCCATTAGCAAAGGCGATCCTTGCGGCCTACAAGCAAGACCAGGAGGACGAGCTGCTTGAACCGCATGTGCTCACCTCGAAGCAAGGTGCCCCGATCGGTCGCATAAGCCGTGGCGATGGGGTTATCTTCTATGACATCCGCGGAGAACGCGAGATTGAACTCACCCGGGCTCTCACCGAAAAGGGATTCCCTCACTTCGAGACTAAAGACCTTGACCTTTCGTTCGTCACCATGGTTCAATACAAGAAGGACTTGGATGTGCGGGTGGCCTTCCCGCCGCTTGAAGCGCTTGCAAACACCCTGGGAGAGGTTCTTTCCAATGCTGGTAAAAAGGTGTTAAAGATTACTGAAGCTGAAAAGGCCTTACATCTGGCATACTTTTTGAACGGCAAAAGGGAGGAGCCCTACCCTGGGGAGGAGCACATAGTGGTGCCCACTCGGAAGGATGTGGCGACATTCGATCAGGCTCCCCAGATGTCAGCAACAGAAGTTACGGAGTCCACATGCAAGGCCCTCAGGGATTCATCAATCGATGTGGTGATCGTGAACCTGTGCAACGTGGACGTGGTGGGGCACTTTGCCAACGCCGATGCCGTTCTTCGTGCGGTCCAGACGGTAGACGAGGCTCTGGGGCGGATAGTAAGATGTGCGCACAAGAACCTGGTAACCTCGGTGATCACCGCGGATCACGGCACGGTTGAGCGCTGGCTCTATCCGGAGGGGAGTGTAGATACCGGACACACACGGAGCCCTGTCCCATTTGTCGTGGACGCACCCGCAGCAGCGCTGAGCCTACGTGATGAAGGCGAACTCGCTGACGTTGCTCCAACCATCCTTGATCTCCTGGGTCTTGCTCAACCAGCCGAGATGACCGGGCAAAGCTTGATTGAAGGTAAGGCTCCCAAGACAGAGCGCGTGCTTCTTTTGATCCTTGACGGCTGGGGTCACAACGACGAAGCATACGGGAACATGATCCGCAAGGCTAAAACACCTAACTTTGATGAGCTTTGGACCGGTAGACCACACACACTTCTAGCTGCGGCAGGCGAGGCGGTAGGGTTGTCTGATGACAGTGTCGGCAACTCCGAGGTGGGACACCTTCACATAGGCGCTGGCAGACGTGTACCCTCCGATCGCGTAAGGATTGATAAGGCGATTGCCGACAGTTCATTTGCGAGAAACGAGGCCTTCTTGTGGGCCGCAGAAGAAGCCAGGAGGCGGGGAGCGGCGCTTCATCTTCTGGGGATAGTGAGTTTCTACTCGTCTCACGGATCGGTTGAGCACCTGCGAGCCCTGCTCAGATTATGCAAGCAGGAGAAGGTTGCTCCGGTTTACATACATGCGATGCTTGGCAGGCGCGGCGAGCGTGCCCAGGCCGGGACACGATACATAGGGATGATTGAGTCCGAGTGCAGTGAGCTTGGCGTGGGGCAGGTTGCAGGCGTGATAGGTCGCTACTGGTCGCTTGACCGCGAGCACAACTGGGACCGGATCGAGCGCACCTACCGCTGGCTGGTGGAAGGAAGAGGGATTACGGTTACAGCCTATTGACAATAATGACGGCCGCTTTAGCGGCCTTCCTTTTCAATGGATTCCGATCTTTTTGCCGCAGGCAAAAAAGGAGGACTACTATTGGGGTCCCCGCGAAAACGCGCTGCGTTTTTGTGGGGTAATTTAACGTTCTGCGCTCTGCTCGAACTCTGAGAAGTCCTTATCCTGAGCATCCTGGATAATCTGATAGGCAAACTCGGCCGCCTCACGCGGGACTATCACCCGCACCATCGTCTTCTTTGCGGAGAACGGACGCAGGTGAGCGGGTGCCTTCTCGATAAGGTGCACCTCGATCTCTGAAGCCCTAAGCAATCCCGCAATCACCGCTGCCTCCTCACGGCCGCAGGTATGGATACAAACGAACTTATCCATAAGGAAACCTTACTCCGAGAAAGTTCTTTGTCAAACCAACCACTGTTCCTCGGCTTTGCTATGATCCTTGCACCGACGGTGGACAGGGAAGCTGGAGGCCGAGCCTCCACAGCCAAAGACCCCACCCATATCTCGCCGCCGTGATGTTCGATAAGCTTTGCAACCTGCGTTCGTATCCACGCACAACTATAGATCAACTGAGCTGATTTGTCAACCTCTCAACACGATAGATACACTGCCTTCATCAAAGACGAAGTGAGTAAGAAAGATCAAATGTGCCTTCAGTGGTCGAGATCTGGAAGGAAAAGCTGTGGACACTTGTGGGGATCGAAACGGGGTTCCCCTCATCGTCGCAAGAGGTAGCGAACGGAATAACCAAGGTCGGCAACCTCCCCCATCACGGTTACCGACAACACTGGAGCCATATAGATCTTGTCTAGATCGAGCACCTGGCCTTCCACAAGAGCCTGACAAGCGAACCGCGCGCGTCCCCGGGCTGGCCTTCCTCAAGCACTAGTTCCCCTTCCAGGCCTGCGGGACGACCACAGCTCATTAAATCCGCTACGCCAACTATCGTGAGGCCGAGTAGTATCAGTCTCTTACCCATTGCTCACAAAATCTAAGACCAGGGGGAGGAAAGTCAAGGGGGGATAGTCTGTGATTAAAAGCAAAAGGGCGGCTCGAGCCGCCCGTCAATTGTTACTTGTTACCTTGTAAGTCGGTTCCAACCGCTGCTTCTGACTACATCCGGGGCTTTCAGTGCGGCTTCGCAACCGTCGTCGATTATCCAATAGGCGTCAAGGTATATGCCGCTATAGCTGGATTGAAGCTGAAGAGCCTGATAGGTTGGATTTTCTCCACCTGTATCGCCGTGGAACCCGAAAACCATATCGTAGCCGCCATCACCATAGTAGTCGTAGCACGTCCATCCAACGATTATTACGTAGCATCCACTTTGGTAAGCTGAGGGGACGCTGAAAGTGACGTTGCTGAAACTGGTTCCTACATCTGTATTATCCCATTCATCGTCACTACCGAGCTCGGTGTCGTAACTGAAGTAGACCTCAAGTACGTAATCGTTGACGCCTAGGTAGTCTTCTATAGTTCCAGAAATGGAGATGGATGTTATGTCCCCACCACCTTCAGGGATAAGTGCCGCGTCAATAGTTGTTGTCTGTCCAGCGGTAACATTCACGCTCTGTTGCCAGTCTTCGTAGTCTGACTTAACCAGCTTGACTGTATGAGAACCCTCCGATACGTTTTCTAAGAGGGCGTCGGTCGTCTTGCCGGTGCTGGAACCGTCAAGGTAGATTGTAGCGCCGGTAGGGATCGAATTTACCTGAATGGAACCGGTAGTAGCCCCTTCGTAGATATACATCTTGATGGTGCCGACATCGGTCATCTCGCCTTCGTCTACATCGATCTCCTCGGGTTCATCTTCACCGTACTTGCCATCGTAAATACCTACAGGGTCACCATAGGAAATCTCATCGTCATCATCCAGATCCTTCCAGGCCAAAAGGTAGTAGTCGTCCTCGTCTATATCCTCAAACTCGAAGGTAGCCTTGGTATCATCATCCTCGTATTCATCTGCTGAGGCCTTCTCCTCGTAGTCACCCTCGAAGTCAGGGTTGTCGTAAAGATACACCTTGGTGTCGTCCAGGTCTCCTTCAACACCGGCGGCAAGTTCAAGTTTGCCTTCTACGCCGGTGGTTCCACCTAAGAGCCAATCAGCCAGCTCTTCGCATCCTGTCAGCCCTACAAACACAACGAGAGCAAAGCCCACCAGAACCAGTTTTTTGAGCATTACTTCCTCCTTTGGCTTAGTTTACCTTATCTCTCAGGCCTATTGACCTGGATAACAAGGGACTTCAAGCTCAAAACAGAAATCCTGCTCCGAGTAGTAATCGTAACCCGCAATCAAAAGAAGGTGAGTCCCTGTTGGTATGCGTTTATCACCCGGTTTGCCGTCACCATCTGAATCTATCCCGTACTCAGCGGTGGTAATCGAATCATCCGCATAAATGAAACCGAACTCCTTGCAGAAGTAAGGTTCGTAATCAGGCCACTTGAAAGTGAAACTATTGAGCATCACATCAACGTTAAACCGGTAGCTGTATTTGATGAAGTAACCATAGCCCGTTAGAGCGGCGAATGCTTCTACTTCAATGTTGCTCCCATCTTCGGCAATAAGTCTGGCGTTGAGAACTGGATCGTCCTGACCAATCTCAAGACTTACCGGCGCTTCCCAGTCGTGGTAGCCGGGAAGGGTAAGCTTGATATGATAGCTCGAACCCAGGTTGAGGCCTTCCAGAACGCAGTTTGTGGCCTTGCCGGTGGCAGAATCAGGATCGTTTAAGCCTTTTCTAATGTATACAGTCGCTCCTTCAGGGGTGGAGTTTACATATATGGAACCGGTGGGGCCTGATGGACCTGTGGTATCCGTTGTGTCGGTGGGAAAGACAGGATCTGCAGGATTAGAAGTGTCCTCTTCAGGCACTTCCTCGCATCCTGTAAAAACTGCAATCACTCCAGTAAAAGACACTACCATCGAAAACGCGAGGAAGGCAAGTAAAATTTTCTTAGCCATTACATCCTCCTTAACGGAACGGAGATTTCCTTCTCTATGGAGAATTCCTGTTCGCTGTAGGACTCGTATCCCTCGAATAGAAGAATGTGAGTTCCTGTAGGTATTGGTCCATCCGCGACACCGTCATTATTCGGATCATAAGCGAAATTCCCTGTGGTGTAGGTCTGTCCACGGCTTCTCTTGCCGTACTCGTCAGAATCTATGAAAGGATCGACGCTAGGTATTGTGATCACACAATTGGTCAGGAAGACGTCGTGATTAAACGTATAGAAGTAATTGATGTACCACCCATCCAGGAACAATATGGCGTCAACATCTACAGATACGACTCCACCTTTTGCCTCAAGGGTGGCGTCAACGGTTGAGGTCTGGTCTTTGGTAACGTTCACCGTCTTTTCCAAGTCGTAGTAGCCGGAAAGGGTAAGGGTGATGTTATGGGAACCTTCAGAGACGTTTGTTAATGTAGCAGGTGTGGTCTGGGCCGTATTCGTGCCATCGAGATATATAGCAGCACCTGAAGGCGAGGAGCTAACCTGGATGGATCCGGTGCCTCCACCATTTCCTCCTCCTCCGCCACCTTCGTATTCGTACATCTTGATGGTGCCGACATCTTTCATCTCTTCTTCGGTGACTTCAATCATCTCCGGTTCATCGGCTCCAAATTTACCGTCGTAGATACCCACCAGGTCTCCGTAGGAAACTGCCCCATCCTCGTCTACGTCTTTCCAAGCCAAAAGATAATACTCCCCGGCATCAACAACTAATTTGAATTCCGCCGCGGTTCCTTCGTCTTTTTCATCGGTCTCTTCAGATTCGGCTGAACTGCTGTCGAAGTGGGCATCCTCATAGAGGTACACATTGGCATCAACCAGGTCTCCTTCAACCCCGTCAGCAAGCTCAAGCTCTCCTTCTACGCCGGTGGTGGTGGTACCCTCAAGGAGCCAGTCTGTGAACTCTTCACAACCGGTAAAGGTTATAACCAGGGAAAAGGCAAGGAAGGCAAGAAAAAGCTTTTTAACCATTACTCCTCCATTTGATTGTTCTTCAGCAGTATAGGCTTTCAGGTTAGGATGTCAAGGGTTTGACAAACGAGTTATCTTGATTAAATTTAATGTATGCATAAACACGGTTGCGAGCA
>NJBO01000026.1 GCA_005223075.1 candidate division TA06 bacterium B3_TA06
TACCGTTTACGCCGCCTGAGACGGCCTTTTCATAATTGCTCCTAAAACTCCTCGTCAAATAGTATATTGGAATCAGCCGAAGTCAAGCCCACGCACGGGTATTGCAAATTTCAAAATTCAAATTGCACTGAAAGATGACGCTTGCGGAATAAAATGCAAATTGTAATGGAGTTTAAGCCCCGTAATTTTACAATTTACACTTTGCATTTTGCAATTCGCGCGCTAGCGCGCTCGTCCCGTATTCTGGGCATCGTGGCGGAACTTGGGCCAGGCAGAGGAAGCAAGCGGTGAATCTCCGTAGATCGCGTAGAGATAGTCATCGTCTGAACCCACGTAGATCGTCCCGTCTTCACCGATAGCAGGAGAGGATTGAACGTTACCATCGGCTTCATAATTCCAAAGAAGGGTTCCATCAGAATTCAAGGCAAAGATGGTTCCACCGAGCGCTCCAAAGTAGATGGTGCCGTTCGCACCCATCGCAGGTGAGGATCGTATCGTTCTCTTCGCGTTGTACTCCCAGAGCTTGTTCCCAGAAGGGTCTAAAGCATAAAGACGGCTATCTGCAGAGCCTATGTATATGGTTCCGTCAGGACCGAGGGCCGCGGAGCCGGACACAGCTCCGTTGGTGGGGAAGTTCCATAGTTCTGCTCCCCCAGAACTTACTGCATAGAGCTTTCCATCCTGAGAGCCTACGTAGATGGTGCCATCCGCACCTACGGCAGGCGAGGACTCAACCGCCGCGCCTATCTCAAACGCCCATTTGCGGGAGCCATTTGAGGGATTAACCGCGTGAAGGAAGCCGTCGTTTGATCCTACGTAGATAGTGCCGTCTGAGGCGACAGCGGGTGATGATTTTATCTTATTCTCGGTTCGGTATTTCCATTTCAGATTACCATCAGTGTCAATGGCGAAGAGATAGTCAACCAGCTCCTGGGTTCCCGGTTTGCGATACTTGCCCCCGAAGTAGATACTGCCGTCCGCACCAATCGCAGGTGATGAATGAATGTTACCATCGGTCATGTAACTCCACTTTAAGCTACCGTCCGGATTAATGGCATAGAGATTCTTGTCGTAAGAGGTGATGTAGATAGTGCCGTTTGAGCCAATCGCAGGCGAAGCCGAGATCAAGTGCCCTGCGTCGTAGCGCCACAAAAGCTTCCCTGAAGGGTCCAGGGCATAGAGGTAGTTATCCCAAGAACCCACATATATTGTGCCGTCAGCGCCTAGAGCAGTTGAGGAGTACACGTCATTACCGGTTTCGTATCTCCAGCGCAGGGCGCCTATCTCCACCGCTTCAAGCTTCGCCTCAATGGTAACCGTCTTGCCTGCCTGGACAGTTACTACCTCAGACCAAGGCAAGTAACCGGCAAGGAGTAGACGTATGCTATACTCTCCTTCCTCGACCTCCTCAAACACGTGATTTGTCTGATAATCGGTAAGTGTATCGTTGATATAGATGGCCGCACCCCCAGGCTCGGAGTTCACTACAATTGTTCCTTTGGTCGATGGATTGCAGCCCACAAGCATCAGGATCAGCCCTGCTCCCGCAAAGACCTGGATATGTTTCACATCTTCTCCTTTGAATTGTAGACAGAGCCTACTGAAGAACACGGGAAAGTCAAGGTTGTCGAGACTTTCTTCGTTTGTTCTGGTGCGCGTGAATCCAGTTGTATTCGTCTAGTGCCTTAAGAGAATCCTCATACCTAAAGCCTTCTCTCTTAAGTTTCTCAATCTGCTCCCTGGTCTTATTCACAAATTTTACGTAGTTCTCCCCGTTTGTTCCTCTCTTTTGCGGATAGATTTGGTATCCGTGGGCTATATCACGATCCCAGAGTGGGAAAAACTGAGGCGCCAAAAGGTGCAGGCACTTAGCTGCTCCAATAGTCCCAAGCACCTTCTCGAAAGACTCGAATATGGTCTTGATCGAGCTTTCTTCTTCACTATGAAGGCTCTCTAGGGAACGCTCTCTGAAGGATAAAAGATTCAATTCAGGAGAATCCATAAGTTCTTGGATTTTGCCCAAGTGCTCCTTGTCAAACTTCGCGTGTCCAAATCTGTAGAATCCATCATTCCACGTCTTTAGAAGCACTCCTACAGCTTCAGCAAGAGTTAAAGAATCCGCCTCTCTTGCTTCGCTCAGGGCGAGCTCTACCAGCTTCGTCGCAGCCCGATAAAAGAGATTGGTCGGGTCAACTTGTTCGATGAACTTCTTTCGGGCTTCGGCGACCCCATCCAGGGTCGGTTCAGGAATCCTCATAAAGGCCTCCTTTTGTTAAATTTTATCTAGTGATAATATGGGAAAACATCGCAAAAGTCAAGTCAGAAAATTGACCTAGTTGAATCTGCTTCATCGAAGGAATATAATTCGCCTGCGGCTGTATAACAAGGCATGAGTGAAAATCAAAGCCAACAAGGAGGCCAAGATGAAATTCGTAAAGCTCTTAATCCTTTCAGCGGTGCTGGCGTTCTTCATCGGTGCAGACAAAGTCAGAGTAGAAACCGAAACCCCTGAAGGGGTATCGATAGCATCAGGTGACATCACCCAGGGATCGCTGCAAATCCTTAAGGACGGCAAAACCCTGGAGCTTCCCTTGGAGCATACCGACGTAGATGCCTACGTCTCAGGTTACATTGCCCGCGTGAACGTCACCCAGCACTTCACTAATCCTTATAAGGAGCCGATAGAGGCTGTGTACGTCTTTCCGTTGCCCGAGAATGCGGCGGTTGACGCCATGACTATGAAGATCGGGGAGAAGGTAATCAAAGGCGTTATCAAGAAGCGCGAAGAAGCACGCCAGATATACGAAGAGGCGATCCAGGAAGGCAAGACCGCAAGCCTTTTGGAACAGGAACGACCCAACATCTTCACCCAGACCGTGGGCAACATCATGCCCGGCGACGACATCTACATCGAGATCTCATACGTGCAGGATTTAGCCTACGACCACGGCACCTACGAGTACGTTTTCCCCATGGTTGTCGGCCCACGGTTCATCCCCGGCACCCGTAACACATCCACCGGCAAGCAGGGCGGCGGATGGTCTGAGGATACCGAGGAGGTGCCTGACGCCTCCCGCATCACCCCGCCGGTCCTGAAGCCCGAGTACCGTTCCGGCCACGACATCAGCCTCAAATTGACGGTAGACGCCGGGGTTCCAATCCAGAACTTTGTCTGCCCTTCGCACAAGATCAAACAGAGCAAAAAGAGCGCATCACAGGTAACGGTCGAGATCGAGCAGGGCGACCAGATCCCGAACAAGGACTTCATCTTCCGCTACGACGTCGCCGGCTCCAAACCGGAGTATGCGCTCCTCACCCACGCCACCAAAGAAGGGGACGGCTACTTCATGCTCATGATCCAGCCCAAGGCCTCCTTTAAGATCGCCGAGATTACCCCCCGCGAGCTCGTCTTCGTGGTGGACCGTTCCGGCTCCATGTCCGGTTTCCCCATCCAGAAGGTCAAGGAAGCCATGAAGCTCTGCATCGAGAACCTGCACCCTGACGATTACTTTCAGGTAATCGCTTTCTCTTACAGTGCCGAGCGCTTTGCCCCGAGTCCGGTTCCCAATACCCCGGAGAACGTGAAGAAGGCTATCGCCTACGTAGAGAGTCTTGACGGTTCAGGCGGTACCGAGATGCTTACCGGGGTGAACGAGGCTTTATCGGTTGACCGCGATCCCGCACGCAAGCGCCGCAGGTTCGTTTTATTCATGTCCGACGGCTACGTGGGCAACGAGGCCGAGATAATCGCGGCCATTGAAGCCAAGCTTGAGGGCGCCAGGGTTTTCTCCTTCGGGGTAGGCTCCTCGGTAAACCGCTACCTCTTGGAGGGTATGGCGCGTGCCGGTCGCGGCTACGCTACCTACTGCCGCCAGGACGAGGACCCGCAGGCGGCGGTTCAGCTGTTCTACGATCGCATCGCCAAACCGTTCCTCATGGATATCGAGATAGACTGGGGCGGATTAGAGGTTATCGAGGTGTTCCCGCAGAGGATACCTGATCTGTTCAGTGCACAGCCGGTGATCATCCACGGCCGGTACACCAAACCGGGTTCCGCTGTCATAAAGGTCAAGGGAAAGGTTCGGGGCAAGCCCGTAATCCAGAAGATAGCGGTCGTCTTCCCCAAAGAGAAGTCCGAGCACGACGTTATCGCCACCCTGTGGGCACGCACCAAGATCTCCTATCTCTCCGATCAGATGTATCACGGCGAGAAACCCGAAATCGTAGATCAGATCACCCAGATCGCCCTAAAGTACAAGCTAATGAGCAAGTATACGAGCTTCGTCGCGGTCTCCGAAGAGGTCCGCAACGTTGACGGCAAGCTCGAAACCGTCCAGGTACCCATTCCTATTCCCGAAGGCGTCTCCTACGAGGGCGTGTTCGGCGAAGAGGAAGCGGATATGGGCTACTACGGCGGCATGGGACGCGCCCTGAAGAGTGCTCCATATGTGGCTCGCGAAAAGACCCCGGTTCCACTCAACGGCGTCACTCAGAACGCTGCGGGCCAAAAAGCAGTCCTCGAAGGTTCAGTCAGCTTCGAGACACCCACCGTGCTCGGCGCGCTGACCGCTGACGATGTCACCAAGATTCTTGAAGGAATCGAAGACAAACTCACCGATATCTACGAGAAGTACTTAAAGAAGGATTCCTCGATCGAGGGCCGTGCCGTGTTCGGAATAACGGTAAAAGCCGATGGCAGTATTGAGGCTGTAGTGGTGAAGAGTTCTACTCTTGATAACGAAGATTTAGAGGAGGCTCTGGTAAAGGAGCTAGGCAAACTGCGTTTCCCCGCGCCCTCAGACGGAGGCAAGGTCATAATCACGGTTGCCGTGGTTTTCAAGACCTAGTTTCCATCCGCAGAGGAAAAACGCCGGAAGGTTAAATGGTGGCGCCTTCCGGCGTTTTGTTTACCCCACAAGATCACTTCGTGCTCTTGCGGGGACCCCGAATTTATTGCTC
The DNA here is from genome assembly GCA_005223075.1 of candidate division TA06 bacterium B3_TA06. Lineage (NCBI taxonomy): Bacteria > candidate division TA06 bacterium B3_TA06. The sequence goes on from NJBO01000026.1 coordinate 4,960, forward strand.
CTTTTTTCGCATGGCGAAAAAAGATCGCAGAATCACTCTTCCTTGTTCCCCGTCATTGCGAGGAGTAACGCCCGATTAGAGCGGTAGGAAATTGCTTCATCATTTTGTAGGGACCCCGGAAAGAAGCTTGACAACCCCTCTTCCGAGACTAATATAAATATATCAAGGAGGTCAGGATGAAATTTGTTACTCTGCTTTCTGCGATCCTAATGGTAATATGTGTAAGCCTTGCCCAGGCTCAAACTGCAACCACAGAGACCCTTCCAGATATTTCATTGGAAGAGGAACCCTCTGATGGTTCGGATAGTCTCCCGAAAGGCCCTTACCTGCACCCTGATTCGGTGGGTAAAGTTGTCGAAGTGACTGACGAACTGAAAAACAAGTCCCAGACAATCTTACATATCGTGAGTGTTGAGGAGTCTCCACCGATTATCGAAGAAGACCCAAGCACAGGCATCACCATAACCGGCGAGGAGATCGAGCACATGCCGGTGGACAATATCGAACAAGTGCTTGAGAACTTAGTTCCGGGTGTCGTAAACACATCACCCTAGATTGCCCCTTAAGAACTGGTTAGGGAGGATAGAGCCGGATAAGCCAAGTTCAACCTCCTAAAAAGGGATTTCTACGGAATAATCATCGGAAACAGTTGTATTCCCAAGTGAAACCTGAAACCGAAGGAGGTTGACATGAAAACACTAACCATCACATTGAATCCACGCGCGTGGGTCCAATCGTTGGCTCTGGCGCTGCGCAACAGTTTTGCAGGTTTGTGGCAAACCCTACGCAACCCGCGCCTGTGGATAGGTCTCGGCTCCTCCGTGCTTGTTCACGGTGCTATCTTCTTCCTTTCCCTCGAATACAACAACAAAGCAGTGGCTGAAGATCCAAACAAGATATGGGAAGTATACATCTCACCAGGCACCGAACACCCGAAGGTTATCAAGCAACTTATTGCGGCGGATCCTCTTGTTACACGCGCGGGTTCTGAGGACGCTAGCAGCCATCCGATTAGATCATCCGTGGTAGACCAACTGCAGGCTATGACTAAAAATACTATTGACCCTACAGAGATCTCGGCAGTGGAACCTCATGGGGTTATAGTCCTCGCCAAGCACCAGGTAAGCATAGCCGAAATTCTGGAAAGGGAACCCATCTCCGATATTCGTTCAAAAGGTGGGATTTTGTCTCCAGGGATAGTCCCTCTCGAAGGACCAATCGATCCAACACAACACACAGTGTTTGAACCCGCTGTTCCCAAACCAGTCGTTGAACCCAAGCCTGCTGCACCTGAGGTCAAAGAACCAAAGCCCGGCCAGGGATCAAAATTCTCCTTGGAAGGAGAACTTACTCCAGCGGACATAGTTTCTCCGTACCTGCCCAGATACCCAAACTTTGCCAAAGCCAAAGGGCTTACGAACGTGGTAATCATAATAGACTTCTGGGCCAATCAACAAGGCGATGTCTCCCCCACCATGGTAGTCAGACGCTCAACAGGCTACCCGAATTGGGACAAAGATGTGAAGGCGGCACTTGCCCGCTGGAAGTTCACCTCGTCAGAGAAACTCAAGCGCACCGGCCGTATAACCTTCAGATTCGTATTGGATTGATTTATGAGTCGGCCCGTAACACTTCCCGCAACACTTCCCGCAACACTTCCCGTAACACCTATCGAATAGAGGCGGTGTCACATAAGACGCCGCCTTATCTGGTTAAAAAGTCCATGTCAAGACGGTCGAGTCTGTGCGCCAAGAGATTGTTACCGACGTCCTCCTCAACGACCTTAACCCACTACTACCTGGTAGCGATGTCTTGACCATGGACAGTCTTGAGCTTTGATATCTGCTAGGTGAAGTATCTCTTGCAGGTTTTGTGTGACATGAGCCTACATCTCTTGTCTTGCCAGGTCGGCGTAGAGCGAGGTAGGATTGCGAAGTATCAGTTCTTTGAGTATCTCTTGAGCCTTGTTGGGATCATTCAGCCTGTCCCTTAAAAGCAGGGCTCGTTCGAACTGGGCCCGTGTATTCAAGGGGCTTTTAGGGTAGTTTTCAACCAGCTTGAGGTAGGTAGTCTCCGCTTCTTTCCAACGTCCCAGTAAGGTCAGGCTTTCTGCTGCAAGAAGCATGGCTTCGTCAGCAAGGTCTTCGTTCTTCTCCGCGAGTCTTATCGAACGATTGTATGCGTCTTCTGCATCCCCCCAGTGGTAGGCTGCAAGGGCCAGCGCATATTGCTTTAGGCCTCTGGACTGGGTGAGCGCTATCGCGTATAAGAGGATCAGGTCGTTCTCGTAAGCGTTGCCAGGGAAGCGAAGGATACAACGATCCACGATACCTTTAAGCAAATCCAGCTCCCCCTCAACCGCGGCAAGGATTCCTTGCAGGAAGAGGACTGCGCTGTCTGCAGGGATTCCGTCAAGGGCATTGCCCGCGTTACGCTCATTCCCACGCAGGAGCTCCAGCGCTGCAATACTTAAACTCCATTCAGGACGTGCCCCGTATCTTCGCTGTAGTTCCTTGAACGCTTCTACAGCGTCTGTGTAGGTATCCGCCGATCCTGCGAGTAATAGTGCACGTTGTTCTCGCCCCTTTCGACTGTTATCGGTCTCAAGGATCGCTTGTGCTTCCTTGCTGCGTCCCAGAGCAACAAGTATTCGCGCGGCATCAGCCTTTCTGCCGGCACGTTCATACGCCAGAAGAGCCTCGCTAATGTATTCTTCACGTTCGCAAAGGTCACCCATCATAATCAACTTGCGTTCGTCAGTGGTCGAGTTGATAGCTTCTTTTATCTCCTGTCTATCACCAAGCTCAAGGGCAAGTTGAAAGTGTAGTTCCTCAGAAACCTTTTTAACCCCCTGCAGAACCTTATCCTTGCCGAGTCTTTCTGAAAGCACGTCAATGGATCGTCTGAAGCTTGCAGGGGTAGCGCCTGCCGAGATTGCAGCAGCCAGCTCGGAAAGCGCCTTTCGCTCATTTTCGTTTTCAAGATAATACTCGATCATTATCCTGGCGTGAAGGGTAGGATTCCCTATGCGCTTGCGCTCCTCGGCTATAAACCAGGTGACCTCTTTGTTTTCCATCTCTTGCAGGGTGAAGATGATCTCGTTTGCCCACTGCTGGAAATCCGCATAAAGCTCACGGAACTGAACTATTCCTCTTCGTTCCTCACCGGCCATGAGCAGTCCCTCACCGATGCCGAAGCGCAGTATCTCGCGGTCAGGATAGACCTGGAGCCACCTTTTGCTCTGCTCGGCCAATCTCTGACCCTGATCCTGCTGGCGGCAATAGTAAAGGTAGCGGCGGTAGGTCGCTTCGTTGAATCCAGCGTCCAGTCTTTGTTCAAAATCCAGAAGTATATCCGATGTCGAAGGGCTCAACAGGAGAATCAGTGCTAAGATAGCGTTCATTCCTGCTCCAGAAGCGCCTGTAGATATGCACGCGCCAGGCGTTTGTACTCCTCAGGGTAATCGGATTGCAAAAAGCGCAGGAGCTCCTTCTTCAGGTACAGGCGTCTTTCACCCGCGTCCTTGGGCAAGGAAGGCGAGGCGAGTTGCTCCCAGACGGTCCCGATCTCTCGTTCCCGCTCACGGGTTTCGTTCTTCTTTCGTAAAACGTTGCGTGCGTCAAGCAGACGGCGGAAGATGTGTTCTCCCCTCTCTACAAGTTCGCGTTCGCCCACGTAACGCGACATGTCCTCCTCGAGCGATTTCATCTCCTCGACGATCCCTTCAATCATGCCCGAAAGTCCTGGTTCCTGGCCAGCCGCTTGCAGCATCTCCTCAAGTTGCTGGCGCAGGGCAGACTGTTGTGCCAGAAGCTCGCCCAGTGCCTGGCGCTGTGCCGCGGTCATACTCTCGGCAGAGATAGGTAAAGGCAGAAGTCCGCCCATCTGCTGGTTGATTGAGAGCTGAACCATGCTCATTGCAGAAAGCGACTGCATGAGTTGTTCAATACCGGTTGAGGAGCATTGCTGGCCGCTGCACTGGGCAAATGCTTCAAGAAGAGACGACGCCGCGCGATCGATCTCGTGCTGAACCGTTCTTCCCTGCTGGCTGGCCGTTCCACTGCGGCCTTCAATAAGTGACTGCTTGAACTCAGCAGCGCTTCGCGAAGCGGAGGCGAGGCTGTGCATGGCCTCACGCGGCAGCTTGAAGCTTTGACTTGCGAGTTTGAATACGTCTTCCTTCTTGCGTTCGAGCGCGCGTTCAAGCTCGGTGGCGCGTGCAGCGAGTTCCAGATTGTCCTCTGTCCCTACCCTTCCCAGAAGGTCCTCCTGCTCTTCGCTTAAAAGCAGGAGTTCCCGGGCAAGTTTTGCCATCTCCATCTCTAACGCCTGATTCCTTCTTTTCTGCAGATTGGCAAGCATCATGTTCAATTGCTTCCCTGCTTGTCTAAGATTGTGTGCAAGTTTGCGAGCATCGGAGCGGTTCATCCTGCCCTGGCTTAGGCTTTTTTCGATATCTTTACTGAGTTCGGTGTTTTCGGCGGCCATCTGTGCCGCGATCTCCCTGAGCTCGGGTGCTATATCAGAATCTTCAAGCTCGTTAGCAAGTTCTGCGGCCTCCCTGGCAAGCTCTTCCAGTCCCTTCTCGATTTGTTGCTGTCTTGCAGCTGCTTCTTCGTTGGGGAGTTTTTCTGCCTCTCGTATAAGGTTCTCTTGCATCCGAGCGAGAGCTTCGGCCTTCTCCGCGAGTTCTGCCAATCTCTGCTCCTCGAGGAAGCGTTCGAGCACTCCAAGGGCTTGCTCAAGCTGTACCTGGAGATCCGTGCCCAACTCAGTAGTCCTGTGCATTGCTTCGGCAAGACGCTGCGGGTTTTCAGCCAGCGCTCTCGCAAGATCTGTGAGCCTTTGTTGAAGCTCAGGCGGCATCAGCTCGGCAAGCATCTCGCTGAGCTCCGAGAGTTTTTGGATAGTCTCTGGATCGCTTACCATGCCCTCCTCTAAGCGCTGTAGGAGTTCTTTTGTCTCTTGGGCAAGGCTGTCAACTGATGAAAGCAACCTCTCTTGCTGTTTGATGAGCTCTCGCAGGCGTTTCTGCTCCTCAGGAGAAAGGGCCTGCTCGGCGCGGAGCTTATCCTCGATACGGGATAACTCTCGATAAAGATTCTCCTGTTGCTCGCTAAGCTCAGTCAGTCCTTCAGCGGTTTGTTCCCCGTACTCGGTCACCTCGGAGAAGATCTCCGAGATATCAGGGAAGCGCAGCCGATATGTCTTGCTTCGTCCCCATTTGGGACCCGAGACTACGTCGTTATCCGCCGCCTCCACATAGTAGGTGATCTCTTCTCCTGGGAGGAGATCGAGTTCGCTTAAATCCCACCGATAGAAGACGCTATCCTCCGATTGCCCCTCAGCTCTGCCGATTTGGAGTTTTAGTCCACCGGCCCCTTCAGTCACAAGATGGATACTACCCAGACCGTAGTCATCAATTGCATGAACCCCCAGGGTTAGCCTCATAAATTGGTTGATTTCCGTGTCCCTGCCAGGCAGGAACACCTCTACCAGGGGTGATTCGTCAGATCGAGGCAGGGCATCTATTCTTTGCTCAAGGACCGCCCCCGAGCGATTTTTTGCAAGAAGCGAAAGTTTTTCATAAGAACTGAATGCAAAAGATCCTTCAAACTCCGTGTGATTTACCCGAAGGGGAATAATGGAGTCGTCTAGAAGCAGATAAGCTTCTGAGAGCTCGGCTGAGGCGTTTCCATCGATCTTTACCCTGCTGCCAGGCAGGGCCGCAAATCGCATCCCGCTTGAGGTCCTTGGCTTCTCTTCTGTATACGCAGGCGGGGAAACCGTAAACTCAACCCGTCTTATCTCAAAAGGACGCAGCAAGCCGATGTAGGTTTCGTCAGAACGTCTGCCCAGTCGTTGGAAGTAGACCTTTTCCTCTGCATCTACCTTGACACGTTGGCTGACCAAGCCCTCTTTGAGGTTTACCTTTCTACTTTCCCTCTCCCCTTCCTTTTCAATTATCAACTCTACGTAACCCAGATTAACCGGAGCGTGAATCTGTGCCATTACCTCAATTCGATCACCCGGATTAACTAATGTATCGGCTGTCAGAGCCTCGATATGAAGATCAAGGTTATGTGGAGCAAAGATTGCGTTGAATCCAAACCTCAGTCTTGCTGGAAGTAGAAGAACTATAAGTAGGGTGACGATGGCTGCTGTGCCCAGGATTCCAAGAGATCCAACAAGCATCTTCCGTCTTGCGGCAAGTGAGAAGGAGGAGGTATCCAGCCGTGCCTCGATCCCTTCCACGTAATCGGTGATAAGCTCGGTGGAGTAAACCTCTTTGGGGTTACGCTTGGCTGAAAGATCCACAGCGGTGGAGAGGCGATCCCCCCATTTGGGTTCGTGTTGCTCCACAGATCGTGCAAGAACGTAAAGGTTGGGACGGCGCAGCAGGTAGAATACCGCCAGACCTAAAGACAGAAGTAACAGCAGATAAAACCATGAGGAGAAGGCAAGAAATGCACAAAGGCTGGCCAGGATGACCACAGCGGCGGTCAACAGAATGAGGGCTATGATGGTCAGACTATCCTGGCTTGCGCGATGTTTCCTTAGCCGCGAATAGAGCTCTTTACCTATCTTCATCTACTCTTCCTTACAACTCCACTCGTTCCACTGGTTGGTGAGACGAAAGATTCGCTCCCCGCAGCGCACCCGCAGAAGCCGGTGGTATCCCTGTGAACCTGTGTCGAACACAAGGGCCCGCTCAATGACCTCATCAACGTCAAACCCCTCCTGGTCTATTATGATCCTCTGCGGTCTCTCTTCGGCCCTGCCCCCTTCGTACCACTCTATCTTGATCATAAGAGATTATAGGTTCTCAACGCTTGCGCGTCAAGTAATCACCCCAACCGAACACACAAATGTCATCGCGACCGACCGGAGTGAGCGTGGCGATCTCATATGGGGCACAATGCGGGGACGAGGTCTAAGTGTCTATTTCTTGATTCCTTTGATCCCCCTGAATCCTCCTTACTAAGGGGGAACTAAAAGTACGCTATCGAACCAGTATCACCTTTCGGGTTGACGAGGCTGACTCAGCCTCAACCCGTGCGAAGTAGACGCCGGAGGGCGTGGAGGAGGGCGTCCAGATGCCCTTGCCCTCGATGGTTTCTTCGAGCACGCGGCGGCCGTCGGCGGAGTAGAGGGTAAGGCGGGCCTCGCCTGGGACATCGTAGGCAAGGCGGTTGAGGGATGCTTCAAGTTTGATAGGGGATTCGGTGTGGATAGGAGATTCCATAACTCCTATGCCCATGTTCCAGTCGGTGATCATTGCAAAGGCCTCGAAGATGGTGTCGGTGTTAAGCCGCGAGTACACCCAAACGAGGCGGTCGTCGCAGCAGGCCACCGCAGGGGTCTGAACGTGGGTCCGATTGTCAAAATGGCTGTTCACGGTATCCGCTCCCCAGGGCGGGGTGTACTCGAACAGGTTGGTGCGGCGTATCGGCTCGTTGTCTTGTATGTATCCCAGTATCGCCCCACCATGATTCCACCAACGCAGCTTAGACGGATCAGATGTATCAGGATAGTCATAGTAACTCCTTATGTGCGTGTAGGCGAAGCTGTCGTTAGGCGAAACGGCGGTGGAGTAGTAGCCTTCTGGACCGCCAGGATAAAGCCACGAGGAATCTTCCCATATCAGCCAGCGTATGGGATGGCGCGTCAAACCTCTGTCGCTGAATACCCGACCCGCAGGATGCGGAAATTCAGGGTAGCCGAGCCTACTATCTTTCCAGAACACCACGAAACGGTCGTCATCAAGCCAGTAGACTTCAGCCCTGGCGCAGGCGTAGAGCTCCTCCCCGTCATCCACACGATGCCCCAACGGCTCCCACGGCAAAATTGATTCATCCTCGGCGTCAAACACCTGGAACCTGGGATAACTTCCACCCGTATGATCTTCATACCAGGTTACCGCCAGGTCGCCTGCATCGTTCAGCGCCACCTGGGGTTGCTCGGGATAGAAGTCGCCGCCGGTATCGTGGGCCAGAAAAGCGGAGTCCTGGGGAATGCCTTCCAGATCGAAACGCTGAACCCAGATGGCGCCACTCCACGCGCTCTGAGCAAACGCAAAGGTGCCGTTATTCGCAAGGCTTAAACCTACGCGGTAATGTGGAACTAATCCGATTTCATATAACGTCTTTGCAGAATCCATCGGAGTGCCGTCGGGGCCAAAGCTCTGGAACCTGGTGTAACCGGTGTCTGTCTCATCTAGAGAAAGGTTGTCGCCCCAAACAAGAACAGCGTTGCCCAGGGTATCCATATCGATACAAGGACGATAAATCCAGTTGGTGTCCTTAAGCTTGGAGATCTTGTAGGGGTCGGTTAAGGGGCTGCCATCCCGGTCAAAGAAACGGACGAAGAGATCAAACTCATAATGGTAAGGGCCTGTAGGCTTAAGACTGTCTACCCAGGCGATGGCAAAATGCCCGTCAGGGGTCATTGCCGCGCTTACGCACACCTGATGGTGGCCAGGCTCGGCCTCGGCGATGCGAAAGGGTTCCACAAGTATATCACCCCACAGGGTTAAAGCTAAGAGGCTTATATTAAGCATTACTGCCTCCTTTTGTCTCAGTATAAGCCGGTTCTTGGGCAATGTCAAGAAAAGAGGAGGGGCAAAGCCCCTCCTCTATAGGTTAGGTTACTTAGTCTTCGTAGAGTACCCGGTCGCCTTCACAGCCGCCTTTTCCTTCTTGAAGGCCCGGAAGAGTGCTGCCGACAAAATACCACTTTGCGCTATAGGTAGGCGTAGCAGGGTAGTAGTTGAAGTAGTAGCCGTCATGAGAAGTTCCTGTATCCCAGGTGCCTTCGGCGGTGAACTCAACAGTCTGTGGGGGGGTTGAGGGTATATGGAGAAACGCCTGGGCTGTCCATCCACCGTTATGGGCTTCCTTATGGCCTCTTTGACCTGTGTATTTCCAGCCGCTGGCATCCGGATAAAGCATGATGTAGTAGCCAGCAAATTCGCCACTCTCGCAGGTGAAGGTGGAAACGTCTACAGCGTTGACAAAGAACGAATCGACGTCTCCAAAGGTGCGGTCCTCAAGCACGCCTGAACCGGTCGTATAGTCAAAGGTGGCGCCAAGGTATTTGAGGTATCCTGAGTTAAACCAGCCGTTCCAGTGTTCGTAATAGCCGTAAGCGCTTGTAGCGCCAACGAGCATCACCGCCACCGCTGCGATGATAAGGAGAGTCTTTTTAGACATTGTGTCCTCCTTTGTTTAGGTTTGTTTTTAGATATTCGGGGATTCCTGTATTCCCCCAATACCCTCCTCATAAGCCTATTGTAAAGAAAAAGGGGACTTTGTCAAGTGGTTTCAAATCAATTTAAATCTTTTATAAGAAAATAGTATCAAATCTTGAGGGCTCGAAATGGTCTGGGAATCGCCTGCCGCACACCGGTGCACTTGACTTTTCCGCCTACCTGGCTAGGATGGCGCAATGAGGCAACACTGGGTCAGGGGTTGCGTCTGATGCGCAGGCGACGAAGGATCATACTGTGGAGCATAGCAGGCGGGCTGCTGGTGCTTGTCGGTGTTGCCGCGCTGTCCCAGTGGCAGGGTTGGATCCCTGCATGGTGTCTGGTGCCAGCGGTGCTCTCCGAGGCTTTTGGTGTCTGGCTTCTCGTCCGCACCATCAGGCAAAACATCCAGTTTGCCCGCGAGGGAAGCTCAAAACGATGGGTGATGCGCTTCGGGGTCGCGGTGTTCTTCACCCTCTTCGGTATCGGTCTGCCGCTCGCCACCTTCAATCTTATCCCTGATGTGGCCTGGCCTGTGGGTGTGTTACTGGTTTCTTTAGGAGCCACGTTCATCTATCGCGCGGTTGTTTTACCGAACTCGCAGAGAGAAAAAAGGGATGACGGATAGGCCTCAGGGTGAGGCATCTTATGATACGTTCGTCAATGAGGAGGCAAGCGATGGTGCAAGAGAATCTATGTTGGCAAGCTGAAGGATGGAGTGTGGAGGTGCTTTACTCCCGAACAGGGGTTGCTACATCCATACTCGTCTCCCTTGAACTTGGGGGCTCTCTCCTCCTCGACTGCGGCGACGGCACCCTGCGTGATCTCCTTAAACGCGAAGTGGATCTTAAACTTATCAAGGGGATATACCTTTCTCACGGGCACTTCGATCATGTGGGCGGTTTGCATTCCATTCTTGGCTACATGCGGATGATCGCCCGTAACACACCCCTTATCATACTTACCCCGCATAAAGCGAGAGAAGATAGACTTATTATTGAGGCGTTTACGACCGCCTATGGGAACAGCATTCCTTTCGAAATCGAACGACGGGAGGTTAGGGGTGGAGAGCGGATCAACTTGGGTGAAATCAACACAGCCTCCTTTGAGGTCGTGCACTGCGGCAGCACCAAAAAAGGTGGGATCGGTAAGCAGCTACCTGCCCTTGGATACGTGCTTCAACATCATGGACAGCGGGTTGTCTTTACCGGTGACTGCGGGCTGGACTCAAAGCTTGAACCTCACATTAAAGATGCTGATCTTTTGATAATCGAGGCTACTCTGAAGGAGCCGGGTGGCGAGATGGAGAAACGTGTGCATCTCTCTTTTGACAGCGCGCAGCGATTTGCTGCGTTGGCCAAGAAGGCGTTTATCATCCATAGAGTCGGAGGCCTGCCTCCAGTTGAAGTCGGTGGTCAGTAACTCAAAGGCTTACTCGCTTGACTGAGGAGTTAATGCGATTAGACTCCCCGTGGAGGAATTGATGCTTGGAAAGGTTTTTTCCTATGCGTGGCGCTGGATTGTGAGACCTGGGAAGGCTGCAGAAGATCAACTTTACGAGGAGCGCAACGTCTGGATCGGTTTCTGGACGGTTGCGATCTTCGGGCTGCTTTATGCCATTACTGCGATCCTTCTGTGGCTCGCTGGTTTCAAACCCGCATTTGAAACGATCCTGCCTATCCCTCGCGACTCATACTACCTCTGGCAGACGTTCTTCACCGCGCCCTGGACTGTCCTCACGTGGTTCTTTGCAGGGGCGGTGATACATTTGTGGAACTACATCTTTTCAAGGAAACGCAGGCTGGCCGATATCCTCGGCCCGCTTGGACTCGCGTTGGCTATACCCTGGTTTTTCTTTACCTGGATACCTGAGACGTTTGTTGCGCCTATCCTTGGCCCGTGGGGATTCCCGCCATGGCCTTTCTGGGCGGAGATGATCCGTCTGGCGATAGGGGTGTTGTGGATGGCGGTATTGATCTATATCGCCGCGCGCAAGGTCTATGAGGCTAACTGGTTGCGCGCCGCAGGCTCGGCAATACTCGGGTTAGCGGTATTCGCGGTTATGTTCCTGATCTTCTTACGATAGGAGGTAATCTCCATGGGAACTTTTTACTCCTTACGTTATCTTCAGGGAGACGAGGGATGATTCCCACTAGAAGGCAGATAGAATCTTTAGTTGGGCTGTTCCTTGAGTAGGATTTGCTTGTCGCCCTTTCTGAATTCGGTTACGACGTAGTTGAACGCTTCTATTGATTCCTCGTAGGCTTCCTTATTCTGAGCTGACAGCGATATTATGGCAACGTTTTCCCCGATATCGATGTAAGCGATACGCTCGTATAGACCGTAGCGGCTCTCTGCAGGTTCAAACTCCCGCACGATGGCGGTCAGGGTATCAGTAGTCATCAAGCCTGGGTGTTCCTTGACGACTATTCCCGGAAACTCTTCCTCCAGGTTGGCTATATCCTGCTCGATCCACTCTTGAAGGGTTAATTCATTCAATGGCAAGGCGTTGGCATGGATGATTACCTGGGTATGATTGAGGTCGGTTCCAACGGGGTATATTACTGCTCTTGCACCTATGGAGAGGGCAGATTTGGAGTCAAATATCCAGTTTTCAGGGGCACCAATAACGAAGGCGAATCCAGCACCGAAGATTATTCCGCCTGCGCCTTCGCGCGGATCTTCTGTTTGTGCGGCTAGTGCCGCCGCTAGCCCTCCTGCCATTAAGATGGCCAGGAATCGTTTCATGCTCCATGATATTCGTTCCGTAGGACAAGTCAAGTGCTTGACAACCCCCTCCGGTGTCTCTATCCTTTAAGGATGGATCAAGGAGTAACTGGAGGATAATCAGATGACTCGTAATTTGCATCCCACGTCGTTGCCTCGTGCCCCCGCGGGGAGTAATCTAATAATCCGTTTAGTCATTTTGATGATTATTCCTCTTCTACTTACGGGCCGGCGCTTCAATCCCTTAAGGCAGCATCTTCCCCGCGAGCAGGCTGAATACCTTACTCAGCAGGTGGTTGCGTTGGCGGATACTTCAGGCGAGTTCCTGGGCAGCGGGTTCTTCGTTAGCTTTGGAAGCAATGAGGTGGTCTATCTTGTGACCAACTTCCACGTGGTGGGCAAGCGCACGCGTCTCATTGGTTTCAAAGAAGGGCGGCCCTTTGAGGTCAGGGTGCTTTCCCGGGACCGGGATTATGACGTTGCAGTTCTGGGAGCGGATGTCGATGGACTCTCCTCGCCTCCACATACCGTTGCGCTGAACGACTTTGTAATAGACCGCGGGATGCTTTGGCCTGGTATGCTTACAGTCTCTGCCGCCTATCCCCTGGGAATAGAGTGGCCTCCGGCTTTCTGTCCTGCGGTTTCGTTCAGCCACATCGCCCAACTTGATTATGCCGACTCCCTCATCCGACTGGAGGGGTTGCTTGATCTGGGTTCGAGCGGTGCACCGGTATTCACCTGGATCGAGGAAGACAGGGGGCGCAGGCTGCATCTCGTGGGTATGGCTCGCAGCTTTCAGGTGGCACGGTGTCTGTCTGAGGTCGCAGGTGATACCCTGGTCCTTCACTCCCGTCTTTATGAGATCGTTCCGGCCAGCGCTATCAGAGAGGTTCTCTTGGTTACCGATTCCCTGTTGAACCTTAGGGTAGACTCTTTGAAAGAAGTAGAGTGAGGTTTTAAGGGTAAGAGCTTAAAAGGAAGCGGGTTTTAGCGGGCTCTGCCCGGCCCTGGCTTTGTTCGATAACCTCGCCTACCAGGAAGTCTAAGGTAAGCTCGCGGGTTTTGTAATGCACGTCCTTGAACTCTTCGAGCACCTTTTTACACAGTGTTCTCAGCTCATCTACAGATAGGGAAGAGGGCGGTTCGGCGTTCTCGCCGTAGAGGAGCTTCTCGAATGCGTAGTAGAGCGCACGGCGCGGGGTATTGCGTTCGTCAACCGCCTTAAAGAAACTCTCCAACCGTTCTCCATCAGGAGGATTGATGTTAAGTTTCACTTCTTGTTTGTTCCTTTTGATAGCTCGTTGCCATTGGACCAGCGCTTCGGCAAGCAATGTCGGATTAAGCGATGTATCGTCAACCAACCGGTCGAATAGTTTTGCATGGGAATGGATAGCCAGATCAGCTGCCAGGTATTCAGGGATCCCCATTTCGCTGTAGCGCTCCTCACGATCCCAGGGACACGGGACGGCATCCGCTTGAAGCCTTTCCACCCTCTCTTTAGATATCGCCACCGGTGGTGAGTCGGTATCAGGATACATCCGGTCCGGGCCGGGCAGGATGCGTTCGAAGTCGGTTCGGCAGGCATCCGGCATGTGCTGCCTGCTCTCCTGCGGGACACCTATTGTAGCTTCCTTTGCACGAATGATTATCTCCTGCGCTCCGGTTTGAGCATCCTCAGCCGGTCCCCAGACCAGCACAAGGGTGTCTTCTTCGGCTACCCCTATCTCTTTGCGCAGATGCTCTTCTGCTTCCACCCCCAGTCCTTCACCCCTGCCGTCCAGAACGAAGATGTTGGGCATCTCATCAAGGCAGGCGATCACCCGAACCCTTCCGGCAAGCTCCGCGGCAAAGGTCAGTGCAGGCTGGGTCTCGTGGCGGATCAGTTCCCGCCAGCCCTTCAGGTTGACCGCGTGAACCACCTCGTCCCGGTTGATCAATGTACGTAGTCTCCGGTTAGAGGTGGTTCCCAAAAGATCGGTTACCTCACGATCTTCTGCTCGAAAGTCGGCTGGAGTGATCCCTCTTTTGTGTAAATCCTCCCGCAGATCAAGCAATGCCTTGTGGCGTAAGGCCTCATAGTGAGTCAAGGCGCGTATATCCGGCGTCCTCGGCACGCCTTTTATCTCTACCCTGTCCGATCCGTTGATGGAGACGTTCACGTCCTGGCGGACAGTGCCGATACCGCGGCGCACTCGCCCCGAGGCCCGCAGCAGTCTCCCCAAAAGCTCGTCCACCTCTGCCGCCTCGTGAGGGGTGAGCATGTCCGGCTTGGTCACAACTTCCACCAGTGGCGTGGAGAGTCTGTCTGTCCGGAAAACAATCGTGTGTCTTTTGTCCTCAACCTCACGGCACGCGTCCTCTTCCAGAGCAAGCTGCTGGATGCGGATTCTTCTTCCCCGGTAAGGAATCCAGCCGTTGACACCTATGATTGCCGTTCTCTGGAATCCGGTTGGAATCGAACCGTCCAGGTACTGCTTTCGGGTTATGTGCACCTCGTCTACCAGCTGGCAGTTGAGCATGAGCGCAATCTCGATGGCGTAATCCAGGGCTTCCTGATTCATTGGGAAGGGCGGGGTATCGTCCATCTCGTAGGTGCACACATTATCCCTATATAATTGGTAGATTACCTGCTTCTTGGTCTTGAACTCCATTAAAGCTGTACCGTCGTAGGTGCCCATCTCCGAGAGAGTCGGTCTCATATGACGCAGGATAATCGCATCCGGTTCGTCGTTGCGGTAGCCTACCGGACAATGGCAGAAGAGTTTCTTTTTCGTATCCAGCTGCTGGTGTATCTCCAGACCGCACTTGAAGCCCAGAGCAGAGTAGAACTCTGTGTCATCAAAATCAATGCCCTCGATTAGTTTCTTGCGCCACGCATCCATTACCTAAGACCTCGCTTTAGGAATTCCTCGATCTCGGGCAGTCCGCCCTGGAATATAAGATAGCCGTCGTGCGGCTCTCGTTCGGTGATCTCACCGTTGACAGTGGTAAGCATCATCTTCGCCACCTCTTCACGGGTCTCGGTATGGGCGAGCACCCAGCCAAGCTTGATGTAGGCCACCTCGGGCAGCATGTTGGAACAGGGCACGATTCCAAGTTCCATCAGGTCACGTCCCGTATCGTATACAAACATCTGAACGTATCCCCAAAGGGTCTGAACGGTCATCATCACCGAGATTCCCTTATCGCACGCCTTGCGCAGCGGTTCGTAAAGCGGCTTGTTTACGTGTCCCAATCCGGTTCCCGCAATAACTATCCCCTTGTACCCGTTGTCTATCAAAGACTCAATAATGTCCGGTTTCATGGCCGGGTAGTAGTAGACGATCGCCACCCTGTCGTCGAAGCGAGCATCGATCTTGACCTGCCTGTCCTTACGGCGCGGGGTGAAATCCTTACGCAGAGGCTTGACTTCGGTCGGTGTGCAGGTGGCTACCGGTATATCGGAGATTGTGCGGAAGGTCGATCTGTAGGAGGAATGCATCTTGCGCACCCTTGTGCCCCTGTGCAGGAGGTTGTATGCATCAGACGTAGGACCGAACATGCAGACCATGACCTCGGCTATCTGGCCGTTTGCGGCAGCATTGCAGGCGCAACGCAGATTGAATGCAGCGTCCGAGGATGGGCGGTCGCTTGAACGCTGTGAACCTACCATAACGATTGGCACCGGAGGGTTCTGAACCATGAAAGTAAGTGCCGCAGCGGTGTGGTGCATGGTGTCGGTGCCGTGACCGATTACGATGCCGTCCACTCCGTTGGCTATCTCCCTGCCTATGGTCTTGGCAGTGGTTATATACTCGGCTGGTCCCATGTTCTCACTGAATACCCCGAAGAGCTTTTCGGTTTTCAGATTGCAGATATCGGCAAGCTCGGGCACCGCCCCGTAGAGCTCGCCGGGCGTGAATGCAGGGATCACCGCGCCGGTGCGATAATCCAGTCTTGAGGCAATGGTCCCGCCCGTGCCCAGAAGGGTAACGTTCGGCTTGGCAGGGTCGTAAGGGAACTCCTGCTCCGGAATCTTGTAGTGAGCCTCGCGGAACCCCTTTTCACGGATGGCTTTTATGCGCTCTACCGCGATGCCGATGTTATACCCCGTCGCCAACTTCAGAACCAGATGCAGGTCGTCTGCCTGCTCCGAGCGCGGCAGGATTATGCCTTCAAAGATTCCCTTGTCCGTTTCTATCTCAACGTCCGCCCACACCCGTGCCCCCATACGGCGAAGCACTTCGCGGGCTTTACCGCGGTAGCCTTTAAGCGGATCGTTTTTATTCATCTTAGTGTTCCTTGTCTTCCGGGTATATTTACTGGGACTGATAATAGCCGAATGTGATGGAAAGTCAACTACTTCGAGAGTAATAAAGTTCTGCTACAGAGTTTTCTTTCTAGGTAAGATGCTAAACTAAATCCGGGGGCTTGACTAAGACGATTTTTTGGCTAGATTCTCATCATGCGTTGTTCTAAATGTGTATTGCCATCAACTACCCCGGGGATCTCGTTTGATGAGCATGGGGTATGCAACTATTGCCGTAAGGCTAAGCCTGTTACCTATGAGGGAGAAGAGGCTTTACTGGAGGTGCTTGATCGCATTCGTGGCCAGGGGCGCTACGATTGTATAGTAACCCTCTCCGGCGGTCGCGACAGTTCCTATATGCTCCTCAAGGCGGTGCGAGATTATAAGCTTAAGGCTCTGGCTTTCAACTACCGCAATCCCTTCACTCATCCTGTTGCTTCTGAGAATATTCGCCGATTGCAAAAGTGTCTGGGTGTGGATCTGATACAGTTCGAGCTTCCTGGCGTTCATCTACGTACTATGCGTCACAATCTTCTCTCGTGGATGTGTAATCCTTCCCCTGCGATGGTTCCTATGATGTGCGTGGGGTGCAAGACTCTGTGGAAGACGGTTCTTTGTACCGCCTGGCGCTATGGGGTCAGGGCCGCATTTTCCGGAGGCAATCCTTACGAACAGACCACTTTCAAGCGAGAACTTTTGGGCGTTGATGCTGAGGCTTCGGTAGCAAAATACTACACAAGTTACATCTTTGGTCTGGCTCGCGAGGTAGGCAAGAACATACGTTATCTTGCCCCCAAGGTTTTACCCCCGACTATACTGGGCTATCTTTATTCAAGTCCCCAAGCTCCTTTTGTACGTCTCTTGGGAAGAGGATTGACAAGGATTTCCCTTTTCAAATACTTACCCTGGAGCGAAAGTGAGGTTCTGAGTAGGGTACGGGATGAACTGGATTGGCACTCGCCCCCTGATTATCCTTCTACGTGGCGCTTCGATTGCAAGGTAGATGACGTTAAGAACTACATCTATCTTAGACTTGTAGGAGTGACTGAAAAGGACGATTTTTACAGCCGGATGGTACGAGCGGGGCTGATGACTCGCGATGAGGCGTTAGTGAGAGTCAAGCGGGAGAATGAAGTGGATATCGATTTGGTAAAAGCCGTTCTTGCCGAGGTTGGCATTCCTCTTGAGCGGCTCGATCGGGCGATTGACCGTTACCTTGAGGCCCATCCTAGGTGATCGTGCTCAGCTTTGGTAGCCTTTTAGCAGATTATTGTCACTCCTCTTGACGTCCCTTCTCCTTCGGGTCTTTGCACTGGGACGATGATAGCCCGATGCAGCCAAATCTTACCAGAAGTTTCCATACGGGAAAACTTCACCGAGCTCTGCAAAACAAAGATTACCGATCTCCTAACCGGGTTTTGGGGTAAAAACGGGGGCTTGAATCATTGATAGTTGTGAATAGACTCTTACGTGGATCTTGCAAGGATTGAGATCGCATGATCTGGCTCTGGTTGGAGTTTCTTGCATGTGTTGCTGTGATAGTCGCCGCTGGCTACTTCCTTGTGCGTTTCGGAGACGTGATAGCCTCAAAGACCGGTCTTGGTCGCCTCTGGGCCGGGGCGATCCTTATAGCTACCGCCACCTCTCTACCTGAACTTTTTACCGGTGTAAGCTCTGTCCTAATTTTCGACGTCCCCGACCTCACCGTGGGCACACTCCTGGGCTCCTGCGTCTTCAATCTCCTCCTTCTGGTCATGCTTGATTTCATGTCAGGCAAGCGCTCCTTCTTCGACGGGGTCAACCCGGCCTACATCGTTGAAGCGGCGTTCTCGCTCGTGTTGGTCGCGGTAGTGGCGTTGGGACTTTTCCTGTCCGATGGGTTCAAATCCTTTCCCTGGATATGGCCTGGCAGCATACTTCTACCTTTAATCTACGTGTTCGCGGTGCGCATCACCATGAGGGAAGGCCGTTATCCACCCTACGTTCAGGCCAGTAACACCCGTACCCGTAACACATCTCATAATAAGGAAGAATCTCGAAAGGTAAGAAACACAAGAAAAAGAGCGAAAAGGAGGATTTCGTTAGGGAAAGCGATCCTCGGTTATGCGATCTCGGCCGCTCTGGTCATCGGCGTCTCTCTGTGGCTTCCAGGGGTGGCGGAACGAATCGCGGCACGCACAGGCATCGGAACAAGCGTCATCGGCGGCATCCTCGTGGCTTTGACCACATCGTTGCCGGAGATCGTCACCACCCTGGCCGCGTTCCGCATGGGGGCCGCTGACATGGCGTTCTCCAACGTGGCAGGCTCCAACATGTTCAACATCCTCATACTCGGCATCGATGACATGCTTTACTTCAAGGGACCCATAACCTCCCACGTATCATCTACCCACCTCGCCACCGCCCTGATCGTTATGGGAATGACCGGGGTGGCGATCGCCGCGCTTGCGGTGCGCAAACAACGCAAGTTCCTGCGGCTCTCCTGGGCGAGCTGGGTGCTTGTAGCAGGTTTCCTTCTAAACACCCTTATCTTGGCCCTACTGCGATAGGCTTCGTTTCTTGCCCCCCCCCCCGTAGCGACA
>NJBO01000027.1 GCA_005223075.1 candidate division TA06 bacterium B3_TA06
GCCCCTCCGCCGACTCCATGTAGATCACCGAGAGCCTGGTCGCGTCGTCCGGGTCTTGCGCGGTGTAGACCAGACCGATCTTATTCCCGTCGTCGTTGAGACTCATTATATCCTGGTTCGAGTAGGTATTGTACTTATACCCACCCGGCGGCGGGATGCAGAACGGGTAGAAGTCGTAGGAATAGACCGTATCAGAGGTGGTATCCACAGCCATCAGCCGCAGGAAGCCATAAGAAGTTGGTGTTGAAGGGGTTGTCCAGTAGGTGGTGCCAGTGTATTCGTAGCAGTATAGGGTGTCGCTGCCTGAAACTACGGTATCCGTAAGCGTGGAGTCATAAGAACAGCTGTCACCCACGAAGGAGAAGCTTCCTCCTCCGTTAACCGTTGCCTGCAGTTGCGTGGTGTCCAGACCATTAAAGCTCGAAGCTTGCCATTGGATCGTTTGGAAGCCTCCACCCGTAAGAATGTTCGATGGACCTCCGCCTGGAACAATTGCTGGCCAAGCCAGAGGTTCAATGTTAAAACCAACGATTCGGAAGTTCTCGTCGGAGATATCGTATGGGTTCTTCCCGCCAGAATACCACGCAACTACTTTAACACGGCATGAGTCTCCGGCTTTTTTGGTCTCCCACTCGAAGGTGGTGTCGTTGCCATATGTAGTCCCAAGTGAATCCCAGTTTCCACCAGGATAGTTGTATGTGGCGTAAATGCAAGACTTGATTGCGTCGTTTTTTTTCAGACTCCATACAACCTTTATAGTGTCTCCTAGCCAGTACCAAGGCGGATTGCCTGGTAGTCGGTGGAACTGTGGAAAATTAACGTGTGGCCAGTTAGATTTTCGTGGCCCATTGGGGTTAATTACCCACACCGAATCCCAGCCGATGTCTTGAAAAGTAAGAACCTTGAAGTTGATGAGGGTATCACCTGAGTAACTAGGGCGAGGGAACTGGGTCCACATGATATAAATCTTCTTGTTGTCGTAATCCGCAACTACATGAGGGTAGCGTTCCAGTTGATAAGCGTTGGTGAGACTTAAGCGTATTCTATCGAACCATGTTTGATTAGTCTTCATGTAGTTGTAGTAGATTTTGCGCCATGAACCGTCGGGACTTGATTGTGACCAGACAATGAAAGGCAAGTTTTCAGCAAGTTGAACGGAGTAAGCCTTATAGTTACCAGCCGGAGAGGTTATCGAGTCACCATTACCCCCAGGGAATACATAATCGGGAGGTGAGGCTTTTTTGTATCGGATCGTATGTGTGGTAGGTTGGTAGTAAGCAGCCCAAACTTGTGAGCCTTGGTTTCCTACGTTTGGATCGCTACATGCACCTTCAGAATTGTGTGGAGTATATCTGTGATGCTTCAAGGGATCATTGAGGTTGATATCAAGTCTCCTGACAAATTTTTCGTAATACGGGTATCCATCCGAAAGACGTTGATTCCCACATCGTGCAGTCGCAACGCCCAGAGCTTTGCCAAGATAGTTTGAGATGCAACAAGAGAGGGGACCCACGCCGAAATTCTCGGTCTGGATGTCTGTGTAAAGTTGCTTTAATGAGGGTAATTCAATTACTGTCATAGTGATTTCTTGCGTGTGCCTTGAAGAGAAATAAATTACACCTACACCTTGCTCAAAATCAAGATCGATGGCGGGAGCATTGGAAATACTGGCTCCTTCTATGCCGGTTGAGAGTGTATCGTAGAACCCCTCACTCCATATACGGATGGTATCCATATCCGGGTATGTCATGTAGGAAACCCATGGGAGGCCGAACGTATCCACTGCTATGGTAGGACAGTACGCGTTATCTGCTATTTTCTGCTTTTGCCAAGTCGTACATGCATTGTCGGAACGTGCATACCACACGGAATGGGTGGAGCCTGACAGGTCGTTGTAGCATACGTGTATCCTGCCAAACCTATCAATAGCAATCTTACGTCCGTTAACAGCGTATGTAGCTGTTGTGTCATCTACGTACAAGTGGTTGTACGCGGTGTCAGGTGTTACCGGATTAAAGTGAAGCAGGATGCTGCCGCCACGGGTAAGAGCAAAAGAGATAGTGTCTAATCGATGCGTTCTATCAATGCTTACCGTATCAATAAGTGTGTCCTGATCATCGCCCAAAGTTCTATAACCGATTACCTCGTACTTGCCTGGCCCAGGGTTCACAGCTAAATAGATTGTTTCTGTTACATTGCTTTTTATTACCGTGTCGCAGTTAGAGTTCACCACCACTAAGTATCTCTCTGAACCGTAAGCCAATTCTCCAAAGTAAATGGTCGTATCATTGCCCCAAACTTTATTCACCACGGCGAAGGGGATGTTTTCGTGGGAGTGTGGATCTATGTTGCGACTGTCATCCCAACCCCCGGCTGCGAGAAGCAGGGTGGCCGTTACGGCCAAGGTGAGCAAACCGAAGATTGTAATCCGTCTCATCGTACACCTCCTTCTGTTGACGGGACAAGGGTGATGGGTGCCTCGTTGGTGGGAGCGACGCGGTAAAGCTTGCCCTCCCCGGGTTCGAAGACCTCGGTAAACGTAAACCTCTCACCGACGCGTTTGAGCTTTCGTGGATTGTCCGCGTTGGCGATGTCAGTAAGGATAAGCGTATCCTCTTCAGGCCAGTGCTCGGCGTCCAGGGCTACCGACACCGTGCGGTTGGTCATGTCCGCGATGCCTTCCCGGTTGACCATCATGAAGTACTCGACGCCGATTGGTTCATAGGGATGGTCAAAGAAGGCAACGTCCATGAACTCCGCACCCCACACGTCATCCACGTAGTAGTGCGGGCAGGGCGACCGCCACTCCGGCGCGGTTGAATTCAGCGAGTACGCATTCACCCAATCAAGCTGCATGAGCTTGGGGGCGATCTTCTTGATTTCAGGGATCAAAGAATTCGCCAGATAGTCGTAGGTGGTATCATCCCGATTAGTATGCCAATAGGTTGAGCCGCCGCCCCCACTATTCAGTTTATGAGTTCCGCTACGAGGTCCACCTTCACCGAAAGGGTATCCCACCTGATCCCTCAAACCGAGATTGTAATAGTGATACTGACTCGCCCCGTAAGAGGGAATAGCGATATCTGAAGGATCGAGATCAACAGTATTTGTGTCTTTATAGTTATATGTCCAAGGATGGAAGAGTAAACCTTTAGCCCCACGCGATAATACCAGATATGCTGCACAGCGAATCTCCGGCGGACAGGGGCGCCGCGCTTTAGCCTTGGTGAGATTGTTTTTGTCTATCTGCCATTCAAGGCACAAGGCAGGTATCCAACGCCGCTTCTGGTCAGGGTATGCCAAGTTAGTTTTTCCGTATCGCTGAAAGTAAATAGCTATGTTGTGGCGGCCTCCCTTTGCCTGCGGTTTGCTCGGATCGCCGTAAAGGAACCAGTCGAAGATAGAATCGCACCCATAGTTCCAGTTTCCATGACACCAACCATGAGAGTAGCCAACAAAAGCATCCAGATCGGGCAGGGCTTCGAAGATATTATAGCCTCCTCTGTGCATTGGAGACGTGGATGACTTCGCTATAATCATCCGGTGTCCATTATTAAATGCAGAGGAGGCTTCTTCAACACCACGGATACCAGCGTGCTTGGCCGAGTCCGATTCCCAATCTGTAATGCTTGCTTTAAAGCCTGTATTGTGTCCTCTAAAGATGCGATCAACTGCCGCCCAACACCCGTGCCAAGGTGGACGGCTAAGGTTCGTGAAATTCCGATATGTTGCTGGATCTTCTGTAATTAGGTTGTACCCCCAGATATACTTGGCGGTGTCTAAGTGATGGGAAAAGTAAGCCGCAAAGCTATCTACCGCTTCATCCGCCATCTTGTGCCATGTTGTATCTCCGTCATAATCGTTCCAGTTGTCGTAAGTGGTTCCGTAAGGATAGTAACCAGTTCCTCCGTCAACACTACAATCGTGGCCGAACTTCGGATCGCCATAAGGGGATGTGGAGTTGGTATCTCCTCCACACTTTCCCCAATAGGGTGGGCGGAAGAACGCGTTCGGAGGGATATCTGTAGTACTTCCCACGTGTTCGGTAGTATCATTATAGTAATCAGTGAAGCGAATGGTGCTGTGGTAAGCTGCCGTGATGAGAAAGATGCTGTCAACCGAGTCGGTAGGATCGAAAGAGGGAACGCAGACTTTGTAGAGGTAGTTATCTTGAGAATTGGGGCCATGGAAACTCATAAGATAATACCGGTACGCATCCTCGCTACCTATGCAGTTAACGCCGAGCTTAAAAATGAGGGAGTCTTCGCCGTTAGGGTGGTCAGCATCTTTTTGCCATTCCCACGGAGTTTCTAAATTACCGTAAGGACAGTTATTTGAAGCCCACCCCGTTGGGTTTATACCTGTAAGCCCAATCGGGAAGAAATCGGGTTGATAGTAGTCTGCCTTGAGCAAGCTTACAACACTAACTAAAGCAATGTAAACAACAAGAAGCTTGCCTTGAAGTCTTAAGGATTTCATCTCATCCTCCTTTCAACGAACCAGCACCACTTTTGCTGTTTTAAGTTGATTGCGATTATCCAACGCCTGAATGAAGTACACCCCAGGCGGTTGATTAATGCCCCACGTCATCGCTCCCTCGTTGGCGTCGCCTCTAATTTGGTCTACCTTGCGGCCGGAAACGTCAAAGACATTGGCTCTGAAACCTTGGGGTAGGCCTTGATAATGAAGGACGATATAACTGCCGATGGAATGGGGCACGTTCCAGCCGTTGTCGGATTCTACAATGGGATTTTCAACCACTCCTAACAGTCCGAGAGAGTCAGTCTTGAGTAAGAAAAGGTCTCCACTGCCGCCTGTTATTATGAATCCGTTGTCTCTGGTTTCTTGTACATAATAATTAGACATGCTGCCATAGTTCCGAGCCCACAGACTGTCGCCGTAATTATCTGTGCTTAGCAACCATGAATTTCCAGCTTTTGAGTTTGAGAAGGCCATTGACTTATACGCATCCCCGGTAAGAACGTACTCATCTTTCTCCTTCTTCTCTATACAACAAGATGCCTGATCAAAACCATAAGTACGACTCCAGAGCGTATCTCCACTAGAATTCACTTTAAGTAAACCCGCATGGTTCCTTATTATTCCTGCGACCAAGTAGTTTGAATCCCTTGTTTGCCTTACGCATTGACCACCCTCTGCATTATAAATAAGAGTCCACTGCGTTTTCCCTTCGGCATCGGTTTTTATCAAGCATAGTGGGTAAGAAGACCCCATTGTATCGCCTACAAAACCTGTTACAATATACCCAGTGTCGCGTGTCTGCTGTACGAAAAATCCTATACTAACGTCCCAACCATTTGGAAGATAAGTCTGCATCCAAACACTATCACCGTTCGGATTGGTTTTGAGCAAGAAAAGCTTAGCGTCGTTCCAATTTCTTCTTCCAGCTAGAATATAACCACCGTCATTAGTTTCCTGTACGCAATAGCCGATGCTTCTTCCGAAATTGCGTGTCCATAATGTATCGCCGTCAGCATTGGTTTTGAGCAACCAAATTTGACTGAAACCGCTCCAATCTACGCCTGTGATAATGTAACCTCCGTCTGAGGTTTGTCTAACAAAATTACCCCTAGCGTCAGTTGAATCAGTCGCTCTGTACGTTTTTGACCATATAACGTTGCCTAGAGTATCTGTTTTAAGTAGCCACAACGCGTAATCATCAGAGTTAAGAGCCTTACGTCCCGTAACTATGTAACCATCTTCTACTTCTTGTACGCATGTACCCCTGTCTACCCCTTCCCCTCCGTAGGTTTTAAACCAAGTTGTGGCTTGCACGCTGCTTTCCGCGAGCAGTGTGACAAGGGTTAAAACTAAGGAAAGCCTTTTCATTTCGTCCTCCTTTCAGTCGGTTAGGACAAGGCTATGTGCCCCACGCGCATACTTCGTCTGCGTACGGGGAGTCCCATAAGCTTCGTTTTGGAATACTTCATAATCTTCCCCTTTAAGGAACTTATAGGTAAAGTATAGTATTTTTATCGCCCTTGTCAAGCCCCGCCGGGAGGATAAAATGCACGTCCATTACAGGGAGCGATGGATCGCCGAAGTCAGCCGCGTCATTAAAGCAGTCTTCAAGATAGACCTCGTGATAGGTTGTTCCGTTTATCTCTACCGTATCAATGGTAATATCCGAGGTGCTGAAGGTATAGTTTTTAGAGAGTGAGCCTAAGATTGCTCCTAAAGGAGCTATGGCGAGCAGCACACTCAACCTTGCAAAGGGCTTCATGTCATCCTCCTCTCTATGGTTATGTTATTTGGAGACTTAACGGTGCCCTTTCCCAGTGAATCGCGACACCTCATTCTCCTCTGTCAAAAATATACTCAAAAAAGCTAGTTTGTCAAGCCCTTGACATCGTTTGCCGCATGGGTTATTATTCCTTTAGAAATCAGATAGTGACGAAGGAGGTCGCAATGGTTAAGAAGTTCTTTGTTATTCCTTTGATTGCATCGGGGATTGTGGGCATCCCATTGTCCACTCACGCAGGCTGGGTACGCACCTACGGAGAAGGCCAGGGATACTCGGTGCAACAAACCACAGGTGGGGGCTACATCGTTGTAGGCAGAGGATACCCCCAAACGGGATTCGGTGATCTGTGGTTAATCAAGACAGACCCTCAAGGCGACATTCTATGGAGCCGAACATACGGGGACACTGCAGAGTTAGTCACCGATGCAGGCTGTTGCGTTCGTCAGACCATAGACGGAGGATACATCATAGTCGGCAATAGGTGGACCTTTGGCGGGTACGAAGAGGCCGACGGACTCTGGCTTATAAAAACGGATTACATCGGCGACACCTTGTGGACCCATCGGTATAAAGGACCTTATAGCCCTTATGCAGGAGTGTGTGGGGAACAAACCACTGACGGCGGGTATATCATTACCGGAGCTGCCGCTGGAGACTACGAGAATTGCACTCTTTTGCTCCTTAAGACGGATTCGATGGGCGATGCCCTCTGGTTACGCAGATACGGGGACTCGCAATTCTACGAGGGCTACTTTGTACAGCAGACCACGGACGGCGGCTACATCGTCACGGGATATAAATATTCTCCATCAACACGGAATGATCTTTGGCTCTTGAAGATGGATGCATCGGGCGATACCTTATGGACTCAAACCTTTGGAGGCCCTTACGGTGATAAGGGTACCTGTGTGCAACAGACCAGTGACGGGGGATACATCGTTGTCGGTTATACGAAAGTCGATCCAGCTATAATCGGCAGAATATGGCTCTTAAAGACCGATGACACGGGGGAGATTTTGTGGGAACGCATTTATGATGTATGGACTGTTTACAATTACAGCTACCATATACAGCAGACCAATGACGGGGGCTATATAATCACCGGTACGGTGAGGCCCACGCCTTTCACCTTAGAGCAGATTATTTTGGTTAAGACCGACCCGCAAGGTAACGAATTATGGACCCGTTTTTACGGAGAAGAAGTAGGGGAAGATTATGGCTACTGTGTTCAGCAGACCACAGACGGGGGATACATCGTTACAGGGCACCTAAAAGGCCGACTTTGCCTGATTAAGACCAACGCTAATGGGGATACGGCGGCGGTCACGGAGGAAGCGGTTGTAGATGCAGCAGCGGATTGGGAGGTAGTTAGCTCCATCGGTCCTCAGATTATCCTGCGCTACGCGGATCACCCACAAGGCTTCCACGCTTCAGTGTTCAATGCCGCAGGTCAAAAAGTAGGAGAGATGCATTCTGCAAGTCCATCCGGCACAATCACCTGGGGAGAGGGTATGTCGCGAGGAGTTTACTTTATCCAAGAGATTAAGAGAGGCAGCGGGGGGAGGGTCTCGCGAGTGATTCTTCTGCATTAGGGGAAATACTGCTCCGACGCTTAAACGAGTTGTGTGAGACTTCCTGGTTTCACCTATCTAGGGGGGTTCCCAGACTAATTAAAGCCTCCCCTCATAGATTATATTAACTGAATGGCGAGCTACCGGAAAAAAGGAAGGGCGCACTCGTTTTTGAATCCGGCGCAAGCACCCTTGAGGGGCACGCTGCATCCGAGACCGCTCGGCACACCGCCCCTAGAACCTGCGCGTCCTGCGGCAGCCCCGCCTCGCGCCTGTAGGTCGGTGCCAAACGAAAGCACGGTGCTGCGGTGTGAAGGCTTGACAGATGAGGAATTGGGCATATAGTTATCCCGTGTTTGAGACGGATGGAGCGGTTTTAGGTCTGATGCTTTCTTTGGGTCAACATTACCTGTTGACAATCCAAGTTAAACAAAAGAAGTGAGATCGACGTGAATAAAGATAAGAAGAAGTGGGATTTTAAATACGACATCATCCCTATTGATGACATTGAAATAAGTGATTTTAATGTCCGACAGACGGACCTGTCAAAAGATATTAATTTGCTCGCAGAAAGTATTGACGACATAGGGTTACTACAACCTATCTTAGTATACCGAGAAGGAAAGAAATACAAGTTGATAATCGGTCAAAGACGCTATAGGGCTTTCAAGGAACTAGGAATAAAAGAAATCCCTGCCCTTATTACTACTGTGGATGATGAGAGAGAGGCGGTTATTAAATCTCTTAGTGAGAACATCCACCGACTCCCTCTGAATTATCGGGATAAAATGCGACTTTCAGGAGCCTTATTAAGCAAACTCGGTACTCCTGAGAGGGTGGCAGAATATCTTGGTGTTACAGAGCAGACGGTACGGAACTACTTGGGGTATGTCGGTGTTCCGGAACCTATTAAGGAGAGGGTAGACGAAGGAAAGTTAAGTGCTACTACGGCTAGGAGAATTGTAAAAAGAATTGCGGATGAAAAAAAGGCCGTTGAAGTTGCGGAAAAGATCGAGGAACTGAAGCGCAGTGAAGACAGGCTGACGGTAATTGAGGTAGCAGAAGAAAACCCTGAAAAAACCATAGAGGAGGTGGTCGATCTCGCAAGAGCACGGAAGCGAGAACGTTATACTATCAATGTAACTCAAAGGATTGCGGAGGGGGTAAAGAGAGCACGTGAGAAATACAGAAGTAGTGCTGAGGAAATAATCGTTGAGGCCTTGGAAGAATGGCTTATAAACAAAGGTTTTATTGAATGAGGAAGATTGACAACGAGACAACAGCTTTGGCTATTGTGTTTGCGAATACACAAAGGAAAAAGAGAAAAGAAGATCTAGTCACAATTGCTAAGGCCTTCAAATACCTTGTTGATCTTTATGGTTCACAGAGAGCGGCAGGAGAACAAGTTGGACTTTCCTCATCCATGGTTGGACAATTCTTAGCTGTGCTAAAACTCCATCCAGAAGTTCAGAACCTAATTGCCGAAAGGGAAATAGATAGTGTTGATATTGCCAAAGAGCTCGCAGTTCTTAAAGACCCTGCAAAACAAATTGCTGCGGCTAAGGCAATTATAAATTCACAATCCAAGGATGTAAGAGATATAAAACGACTGATTAAGAATACAGACATCCCAGCCAAAGATGCAAAAAAACTGATATTGGACGAAAAAGGATTGCACGTCTTCATAATGGATTTCGATGATGAAATTTATCGAGGACTCATAAAAATTGCAACGGATAGAAAAATTGATCCCGCAGATTTAGTCAGGGAGATAGTTATAGATTGGGTAGTACAAAAGGCTAAAGAGGAGGGGCAATAAGCATGAGAAAAGCCCAGGCTAAGATAATATTGGGACGGCTTGTAAATCGAAAACAATATCTTGCCCCGTTTACTGATAAAGCAACCCATTTTGAGAAGCTTATTGCAGAGGCCTTTAGTTGTATCCTTAATCTACCTTTTTATTCGCTTGATGATGATAATACTAAGAGGACATATCGTGTAACTTGGCAGGGCAAATCTAGTTCTATGACTCAAGCACCACCAGGGCCTGACACAATTGCTTATTGTTATAATTTTCACCTTTTAATAGAAGCAACTAGGTTAAAGGGGGCAGGCCAATGGAAACAGGAGTTTTCATCAGCTATTAGGCATTGTGAAGATTTTTGTAAGCAACCTGATGTTCAACACGAAGATGTATTTGTGATTTTGGTGTGTGATTATCCGTTGCACCAGGATATGTATCGATCCGTTCGGTCAGTAAGAAGCGGCCCAGATCGAAAGTACAAACTTATTCCAATGGAAACGGAGACAGTAATTAGGATGCTAGAGACTTCCCTGTTGGCATTTACGATGAAACACCTAGAAGTCAGAAAGCTTCTCCCTAAAATTCTAAATGCTGTGAAGGAGACTTCATCATTACAGGATTTTAAACGCGAAGTAGATGTTCAATTGAATGTGTGGCAAAAAGATGTTCTCAAACATGAAAAGACAGCTTTCACAGGTATAAAGTCATATGAGATCCTTATTACGAGCAAAAGAAAGGAAGTAACTTTGTCCGAGATATTTAATGCTCTTCAAAAACACCCGGCGGTTCAGAAATATTTTGATGTTATAGGGAGCAACTTCTTAAATCCTGATTTGGTTGAAAACAGTTTAGTCCCACAAGGCTTAGCCTCTTGTGTGAGTTATACTATTGATGATGAGCCGCGTTTAATAGCGGCCCCTTTGCCAGATTTCAAGAATAGGTATGATAGATTGGTTAGAGAGTTAAGGAAGATATAATGACGCAAGCCCTCTCCAAAGGAAACGCTACACCCAAAAAGAACCAGTGGTGGACACCGGTAGAGAAGGCCTTTGCAGGGGCTAAAGTCCAAGGACTCAGGGTTCGATGTCCAAAATGCGGCGAATGGGGAACGGTTATAACCAGGTGGGTCAAGGGGCCGACGGTGAAGCCGCTCTACATCCTGCATATCAAGTGGGGTAAAGTTAGGAAGGTGTGTGAACTTGATCAAGAACAAGCTAATGAAGTCCGAACCCAGGTCACACTCAAGAAAAGTGATGTTAAGCATTTATTGGAAACCAGGAAATCCTTTGTTATGTTTAGCGGGGGCAAGGACAGCCTTGCCACATTGTCGTATTTAAAAGACCTTGCTGAGTCTATAGGTAGAGAAGTGACGGCACTTTACATTGACACGACAGCAGGGCTTCCACAAACCATGGAAAACGTCAGAAAAATTTGCAGAAGCTTGAAAGTCAAACTGGAAATAGTCAGACCTGAAATAGACTATTTCACTCTTGTCAAAGAATGGGGTATTCCCAGTTTTGGTAAAAGGTGGTGTTGTAGAGAATTGAAGATCAAGCCCGTTGCGGATTTCTTAGCGAAGATCGAGGAACCTAAAGTAATCTTCGATGGCATAAGGGCTGTGGAGTCATTTATTCGCAGACAGTATATTCCGATTTGGTATCACCCAAGTTTTAAGTGCCTCTCAGTAAGCCCTATTTTTGATTGGTCCGATGAAGAGGTTTACAATCATATAAAAGGCGATGGAATACCCAAGGAATTACTACCTACTTCAATGGGTACATCTACGGAGTGTTGGTGTGGGGCCTATAAAACCGAATCAGACTTCAAGAAATTGTACGACCTAGACAGAAGGATGTTCCACAAGTTGGCGAAGGTGGAAGCAGGAATCAAAACAGGGTACACCTTCTTGTTTAACAAGAAGACCAGGAAAAAGAAACCTCTGAAGGACTTGGAAAGGGAGATACTGAAAGAAAAAAAACAATAACTGTCAATCTAGCAGCCCGCATATCTTTTTCGACCTCGACGAGGAAGTACGAGGGAAGCGTGAAAAAAGCACCCCAGGAAAATACGTAAGAGTGGATGCTCAAACAAAACCCCCGCCTCGCGCCTGTAGGGGGTGTCCTCCTTCAACCCGGCACTACGGGGTAAAGGTTGACAACCTCTTACGCCCGTATATTATCTCTTATGAACCCGGAGGCACCTTGCAGGAGCTGAATCTTAAACCACACCACAAGGCTGTTAAGGACTACTACGCCAATCTTCAGAAGCTTGACCTATTCCGCGAAACCAAGGAAGGCTCAGTATCTCCAGCATTTGGCATACTGTTAAGGAAGTGTGCCAAGCAGTTTGATCTCACCCTGGTTGAGCAGTACCGAATGAAAGCCCGCAATAACTCAGCGTCCATCCAGGTCGACGGTGCTCTGCTTGACGAATACAAGCTGCCTCACGGTTACTGGGAAGCCAAGGATACGAGAGACGATCTTGAGGTAGAAGTCCAGAAGAAGTTCAAGAAAGGATACCCCAAAGACAACATCATCTTCCAGTCACCGGATAGAATCATCCTTTACCAGCACGGACAAGAAGTCTTCGATAAAGATATCTCCGAGACCAACCAAGAAAACCTTATCGCCGCCCTCAAGCTGTTCTTTGCCTACGAGCCGCCCGCTTACGACCAGTGGGAAAGAGCGGTCGAGGAATTCAAGCCGCTCATTCCTCAGCTAGGCGAGGGATTACGAGATAAGATAAGAGACGAGTACAAGCAGAACCCCGACTTCAAGAAGGCGTTTGAAGATTTCTTTGCGCTCTGCAAACAGTCCTTGAATCCTAACCTCTCCAAGCAGGCGGTGGGGGAGATGCTTATCCAGCATCTTATGACCGAGCGGCTGTTCCGCACCGTGTTCAACAACCCTGATTTCGTGCGTCACAACATCATCGCAGCAGAGATCGAGAAGGTCGTGGACACCCTCACCTCTCACTACTTCAGCCGCAAGGATTTCCTGGCCAAGCTTGACCGCTTCTACGGGGCCATCGAAACCACCGCCGCAACCATAGACGACTACTCGCAGAAGCAGTCGTTCCTCAACACCGTGTACGAACAGTTCTTCCAGGGGTTCTCGGTCAAGGTGGCCGACGTCCTCGGCATCATCTACACCCCCCAGCCGATTGTGAATTTCATGGTCAACTCCGTGGAAGATATTCTCAAAAAGGAATTCAACAGTTCCCTTTCGTCTGAGAACGTGCACATCCTTGATCCCTTCGTGGGTACTGGTAGTTTTATTGTGCGCATCATGCGGGAGATGAAGAAGACCGCACTGCCCCACAAGTACGCGCACGAGCTACACTGCAATGATATAATGCTTTTGCCCTACTACATTGCCTCGATGAACATCGAGCACGCGTATTACGAGCTTACCGGGCGCTACGAACCGTTTGAGGGAATCTGCTTCGTGGATACCTTTGAGCTGGCCGAGGAAAAGCAGCGTCCGCTTTTTGTGAAGGCCAACACCGAGCGCGTCCAACGCCAGAAACGCGCCCCCATCTTCGTAATCATCGGCAACCCGCCGTATAACGCAGGACAGGTGAATGAGAACGATAACAATAAGAACCGAAAGTATCCTGTGATGGACAGGAGAGTATCCGAGAAGTATGGTGAAGCTTCAAGGGCTACCTTGATTCGTAGATTGAATGACCCTTACGTCAAAGCAATACTGTGGGCTTCAGAAAGAATAGGCAATGAAGGCATCGTCGCTTTAGTAACTAACAATAGCTTTATTGATGGAGTGACTTTTGACGGGATGAGAAAATCCTTAGCTGAAGACTTTACTTCCCTTTATATTTTAGACTTAGGTGGTGATGTCCGTAAGAACCCAAAGATATCAGGTACAACACACAATGTTTTTGGGATTCAAGTTGGTGTAAGTATCAACTTGTTAGTTAAGAGTAAGTCACGAACCAAAAAGGGGGAAATTTACTATGCACGTCTTGATGAATACTGGCGTAAGGAGCAGAAATATGAATTTCTTGAGAATAAAGGGCACAGAAATAACATTGATTGGCAAAAGATCAACCCCGATAAGAACTATACTTGGCTAACAGAAGGAATTTGTGATGAATTTGAAACTTTTATTCCCCTTTGTTCTAAGGAAGCTAAACAATCTAAGGGTACGCCTTGCGGAACAATATTTCAAGTTTTGGCACCGGGTGTCGTTACAGCAAGAGATCCTATCGTTTACGATTATGATGTTGAGATATTAGCCAATAGGATAGAAGCCTTTTGTGATAACTACAATACAGAAGTCCACAGGTATGTATCTAAGGGGAAACCAGAAGATGTAGACGGTTTTGTTGATTATGAAAAAGTGAAGTGGAGTGCGCATTTAAAAGATGCTCTTAGACGAGGCCAAGAAGCTAAGTTTAATAAGTCTAAAATCAGGAAGGCGTTGTACCGACCCTTTAAACAAATCCTATTGTATTATGATGAAATTCTAAACGATAGACCGGGTTTGTTTAGATGGTTCTTTCTTTCTGAAAAAGAAGAATCGGTAAACCGCTTAATATGTATTAATGGTGCAGGTATTAAAAAACCTTTACATACAATAATGACCAACCATATCCCTGATTTCCAATTAACTTCAAATGGACATTGCTTCCCATTCTACACCTACGACGAGGACGGGAGCAACCGGCGGGAGAACATTACCGATTGGGCGCTGCAGCGGTTCAGGGAGCACTATGGATCCCCTCGCCCTTCGGGCACCCCCCTTAAAGAAGGGGGGCAACCTGAAGCGGTCCCCCTTAATAAGGGGGAACCAAAGGGGGATCAAATTACCAAGTGGGACATATTCCACTACGTGTACGGGCTGCTGCACCATCCCGGATACCGCGAAAAGTACGCCGCAAACCTGAAACGCGAACTGCCCCGCATCCCCTTTGCCCCGGACTTTTGGGCCTTTGCCAGGGCAGGCAAAAAGTTTGCCGATCTGCACGTCAACTACGAAGACCAGCCCGAATACGAGCTTGAGGAAATTGAGAACCCCGATGTGCCCCTAAACCTGAAAGTGGAGAAGATGAAACTTTCCAAGGACAAAACCCAGCTTATCTACAACGACTTCCTCACCTTGGCAGGCATCCCTGAAGAGGTCTACCAATACCGTCTCGGCAACCGCTCGGCCCTGGAGTGGATCGTTGACCAGTACCGGGTTAAGACCGATAAACGTTCAGGCATCGTAAGCGATCCCAATCGCGCCGATGATGAGCAGTACATTATCCGATTGATCAAGAAGGTGATAACCGTGAGCCTGGAGACGGTAAAGGTCGTCAACCAGCTCAAAGGGCTGGAAATATCTGAATAATCCCTTGCCCTAATCATGCCTTAATTTTGCCCTAAAGCGGTGACTTTGGGAGGAAGCATGTTGACACGCTTCTCTCGCGCGCTATACTGTTCTCATGCAAAAGACAACCCGGAGGGACGAGATGAAAACCTTTACCGCGTATGTGGAATGGGATGCTGAGACAAAGCTATACGTGGGGGTATTCCCTGGCATCCCGGGCGCACATACCCAGGGAGCCAGCCTTGACGAGCTTCACAAGAACCTCAAAGAGGTTTTAGAGCTATGCCTTGAGGAATACGGGGAGGCAACCCAAGACCTGCCAAAGTTTGTGGGGCTTCAGCAGATTGAGGTGTCGGTGTGACGCGCCTGCCCATTGTCAACTTCAGGACAATGGAGAAGGTGCTTATCAGCATGGGGTTCAAGCTGGTGAGGCAGAAGGGCAGCCATGTGTTTTACCGCCACCCCGACGGCAGAACAACCACCTTGCCTAACCATCCTGGAAGGGACCTTGCCCGTCCGTTGATTCGAGAGATACTCAGAGAGATCGAACTTACGCCCGACGGATTCAGAGAGCGGCTTGAGAAGGTATAAACTTACTGCACCAAAATTGCACCACTTTTGCACCACTTCCTTGATTTTAGGCGGGTTATATTAGGAAACACTAAAACAAAAGTAAACCTGTGCACCCAAGAGCAAAGACGTACCTATGCCCTAAGCATAGGAAACACGGAGTTTATAGGTTTGCGAGGTCCGTGCTTATTCTATGGGAAAAGTCTTAATCCGGGCATCACCGGATTAATTGGGGGAGGGCGGGATACGTTGACACGTATCTCTCATGCGCTATACTATTCTTATGCAAAAGACACCCTTGCAAATCCCTGGGATTCCTGATATAATAGACTGATGAGCGACACTAATTCCGAACGCTACTTCCCTACATTTGTAACAGGTTGTACCCAGAAAGGGTACGATCGTACCCCAATTGGGTACGCCAATGATTGAAGATTCTTTGACTGGAGTGCTATTCGGAAAGACCCGAAGAGCTATTCTGGCCTTGTTTTATGGACATCCTGATGAATCCTTTTATATACGTCAAGTGATGCGTATCACAGGTGTGGGATTCGGAGTAGTTCAACGAGAACTGGGACGGCTTTTCAAGGCAGGGATTCTTGAACGTAGAACGATAGGGCGGCAAATTCATTACAGCGCCAACAAGGACTGCCCTATCTTTGAGGAACTTAAGAATCTGGTAATGAAAACCTTTGGTCTGGCAGACGTGCTTAAGGCGGCTTTAATCCCGTTGGCCGCTCGGATTAGTGCGGCTTTTATCTACGGCTCCTTTGCTCAGGGACGCCAGAACAGCTCAAGCGACGTTGACGTAATTGTGATAGGCGAGGTAGGCTTCTCAGAGGTTGTAGAAGCTCTTACACCCGCCCAGGAGAAGCTTCGCCGGGAGATTAACCCCACCGTCTATCCGCCCGATGAGTTCCGCTCTAAGGTTGCCGCTAAGCACCATTTTCTGTCAAGCGTTCTTAAGGGCGAAAAGATATTCCTGGTAGGAAGTGCACGTGAGCTTGCAGGACTGGGTTAAAAACGGCTGGTTGAAGGAACACACCAGCAGTCGGCAAGAAATTAGCGACTTACTAGGTCTTGTCGCTCGTGACCTTAAGGCTTGTCAGACTGAGAAGTTGCCCCTCGACTGGCGTTTTACTATAGCCTACAACGCTGCGCTTCAAGCAGCTACAGCGGCGCTTCGGGCAGTTGGTTTCCGGACTACCCATAGTTCTCACCACTATTATACCATAGAATCTTTATCTCTAACGCTCGCGCTGGACTCCAAGTTTGTCCGCAGGCTTCATGCTTTCAGCAAGAAACGAAGCATTAGCAGCTACGATGCGATGGGAACGATTTCGGATCGAGAATTTGAAGAAATGGTGGGTATGGCTGAGGATTTACGTCAAAGGGTTGAGGAATGGCTGAAAGCCAATCACCCGGAATTGTGGGAAGATTAACATACCCCTAAACAAACCAGAGGAAGAGACACTATCCCTTGCCCTAATCATGCCCTCGTGTCAGAATGCCGAAATCGTGCTTTGTTATCTTGCGGGTTGCCTGGACAAACCACGCCCAAGGCTTGTTCAGGTCTTTATCTGCAAAAGCATCCAATTGACTTCTCAAAACGGCGTCAATAACAACCGGTCTATCTAAGTAAAGGACTGGCTGATCCAGTTTGAAGACCCAAGGATACTTTTCCGGCTGCTCAATTTTGGGATGACTCCTCTTCGTAGGATAGGAAATTACCTTAGCGTGAGCAGCTACCCCTTCTCCCTGCGCATAGAAGCATATCCAGTCACCTGGTTTCAAATGCTTCCGGCCGGGAGTCTTTTCACCAAAAGCATGGATCTTTTCTTCTCCAACGAGGCTTTTGATGCACTCTTTGGCTGTGAGATCTTCCTCGCTTCGTACCGGAGTAAGCCAGTAAGCGGCTTCTTCTTTGGCAGCAGGCCGGGCAGGCACTTCTTCGGCGGATGGCTCTAGTGAGGGGGGTTCCTTCTCCCCTGCTTCTCCCACTTTTTCTTGAGCTACTAAACGTCCCATGAGGTCAACTACGGGGTCAATTGTTGGGCCAGATGGACGCAACACAGCCAGGATGTCCTCATGGTTTACCTCATACTCATCCATCAATTCGGCGAGGGACAGAAGAGAATTCGCAGAGATAATGCGAAGTCGATTAGTCCTCTCCCCAACTATAATAGCGTTCTCCAGTTGCTTGATTTCTGGATCAGGACGTCCCACAACGTAAAGCCCTAGCGCATCATCCTCACGGAGTATCTCTCTTTGAGAAATCAACTTCTCCACGTAGTCCAGAAGAACGTCAACCTTTATTGGATAAACCTCGGTAGTCTTGACTTCCACTACGATATGGAACTCGGTCGGCGACTTCCAATGTCCGTCAAATCCTATCTCCCCTGGCACACCTTGGTAACGTCCAAAGATCACCTTCTCAAATCCCAAGAAATGACCAACGTAATTAACCAAATCCTGCAAAGCACGATTATATTGAGGTCCTGAGATTCGCAGGCATTCGTCAACATAGTCTCGTATCTGGCCAACCTTCCTAACGTTTTCTCTCAGGTATCTACGAAATCGCTCCCGGGGAGTTTCATCCCCTGGCGAATCGTCTAACTTACCGACAAGGTTTAGAATCTGGGTTAAGGTTATGCTCATACTTTTGCCTCCTCTAGCTACAACGGCATATATATTTGACTCTACTTAATATCCTAAGAATGTCAAGAGGGGGCAGTATGGTGCACCAAAATTGCACCACTTTTGTACCAAGAACCTTGCCCTAATCATGCCCTAATTTTGCCCTAAAGCGGTGACTTTGGGAGGAAGCATGTTGACACGCTTCTCTCATGCGCTATACTAATTTTATGCAAAAGACACCCCGGAGGGACGAGATGAAAACCTTTACCGCCTATGTGGAATGGGACGCTGAGACAAAGCTTTACGTGGGGGTATTCCCTGGCATCCCGGGCGCACATACCCAGGGAGCCAGCCTTGACGAGCTTCACAAGAACCTCAAAGAGGTTTTAGAGCTATGCCTTGAGGAATACGGGGAGGCCACCCAAGACCTGCCAAAGTTTGTGGGGCTTCAGCAGATTGAGGTGTCGGTGTGACGCGCCTGCCCATTGTCAACTTCAGGACAATGGAGAAGGTGCTTATGGGTATGGGCTTCGAGCAGGTGAGGCAGAAGGGCAGCCATGTGTTTTACCGCCACCCCGACGGCAGAACAACCACCTTGCCTAACCATCCTGGAAGGGACATTGCCCGCCCGTTGATTCGAGAGATACTCAGAGAGATTGAACTGACGCCCGACGGATTCCGAGAGCGGCTTGAGAAGGTATAGACTTACTGCACCAAAATTGCACCACTTTTGCACCAATTCCTTGATTTTAGGCAGGTTAGAGATACCACGAATGCCATAAAAGCCAAAACCCCTACTTTGGAGCAAAGACGTACCTATGCCCTAAGTGCTAGAAAACACGGCGCTTATCAGGTAGTGGGATTCTCGCTAAGTTTTCAGGAAAAGACCTAAATCTGCGGATTCCTTTTAGAAATCCGATGCTCTTTCTATCTGAGCTACAGGCGCAAACTGAAACCATCGGCGGTAAACCGTCCGATGCTCTGTCCGGCTGAGCTGCAGGCGTGTTATCAATACGCAACTTACGAGATTGCCCGTCAAGGCCTTGCTGGAGACTGTCCAGGAGATAGCTGCCAGGGGTGAATTTACTGCTTCTCCAACTTCTTTTTAACAAGGGCAATGTTGCGGTCACAATCTGCAACTTTGTGCTTTGCCCCAATCTTTAAGAAAATCTCACGGGCCCGCTGGAAATATGAAAGGGCCTCTTTGAACTGCCCCTGATCGCCGTAGACAATACCGATGTTGTTCAGATCGTTAGCCTTACCTTCAAGCCCGCCAACCTTCTTATGGATCTCCAGCGCCTTCTTATGATACTCAAGCGCCTTCTGAGGCTTCCCTAAATGAAGGTAGACAAGGCCGATGTTGCCGAGGACACTAGCCTGAACTTCTGGATTGCCGATTTGTTCCGCGAGTTTTAAGGAACGCTCATAGAACTCCAGCGCCTTGCGCGGCTCGCCTAAGGTATCGTAGACAAGGCCGATGTTGCCGAGCTCTGCGGCCTGACCTTCGAGGCTGCCGATCTTTTCCGCTATCTTTAACGAACGTTCGTAGAATTCAAGCGCCTTCTGCGGCTCGCCCAGGGTCTGATAGACAAGGCCGATGTTGCCGAGGTCTTGAGCCTGGCCTTCAAGATAGCCTATCTTCTCATCTATCTCCAGTGCCCTCTGGTGATACCCCAGCGCCTTCTGCGGCTCCCCTAAGGTGCGGTAAACATTACCGATGTTGCCGAGTTGGATGGCTTGGCCTTCTAGTCTTCTTATTTGCTCATTGATCTTCAAGGCCAGCTGGTGATACTCCAGCGCCTTGCGAGGCTCGCCCAAGTCATAGTAGACAAGGCCGATGTTACCGAGTTGGTTGGCCTGACCTTCAAGTCTCCCAATCTGCTTATTGATCTCCAAAGCCTTCTGGTGAAACTCTAGCGCCTTATGAGGCTCGCCTAAGGTTTTATAGACAAGGCCGATGTTGCCGAGGGCGGCGGCCTGGCCTTCGAGATTGCCAATCTTTTCGTCTATCTTCATCGCCTTTCCGTGATACTCAAGCGCCTTCTCTGGCTCCCCTAAACCTTGATAGACAAGGCCGATGTTGCCGAGGGCGAAGGATAAAGCCTCTTTGATATCCGCCTGTTCTGCAATCTTGATCATCTGAAGGAAGGTCTGTTCAGCGTAACGTGTGACCCCGCTCCTTCTCTGGCTCAACCCAATCAGGTTTAGGAGCGCGCAGCGCTCGCTGTCATCGGAGGCCAAGTCATAGCATTCCCTGAACTTAGCGATAGCATCGGCATGACGATACTCGAGCTTTGCGCGGAAGGCTTCGAGTAGAAGACCTACTTTCCTCGGCTTTGTGACTTCGGGTAGACCGTCGAGGTAGACAGGTGTACCTTTCGCTTTTTCTTCCTGAATGACTTCTCTAATTACTTCTTTAAGCTCTTTCCGATCCTTTTTCTTACGGAGGATACTCCAGATCAGCCAAAGAAACGAGAGGATACCGGTGACCGCTGCAATGATACCTATAATTACCCAGAAGGAACCCACAATAAATCATACCGCTTACGGTCGCTTTGTCAAGGATTTACCCCACGCGGCTGCTCCGCATCCACGCGGGGACCCCGAACACACGCTCCTTTTGCCTGCGGGCAAAAGATCGCAGAGAATCGGTCATTGCGAGATTTTGCGAAAGCAAAATCGTGGCAATCTCATGGCACTCACCTCAGGAGCAAAAGGAGGAAAGGATTAAAAATCCCTCGATGAGATTGCTCCCTGCGTTCGCCCTTCGGAGCTTCGTCGCTGCGCTCCTCGCAATGACCCGCTCTACTACTCCCCTCCCTTGACGGTGAGGGCTACCCTCCAGAGGAGGCTTAAAAAGGGAGGGTAAAACACATAATCACCCCCGCCTTTATCCTCCCCCATCAAGGGGGAGGTAATTTGCGATCAACAAAGTCGCAGCAAAAATACCCCTCCATTGACGGGAGGGGGTAGGGGGAGGGGGATTAAAACACCCCAAACGACTGCTTCACATCCGTTCGGGGACCCCGAAATAGCGGTAGGGCACGGCATGCCGTGCCCCTACAATCTACAATCTTTGCAACAAAAGATCACAGAGAATCGGTCATTGCGAGATTTTGTCCGACAAAATCG
Source organism: candidate division TA06 bacterium B3_TA06 (assembly GCA_005223075.1). NCBI lineage: Bacteria > candidate division TA06 bacterium B3_TA06. The sequence continues at coordinate 21,310 of NJBO01000027.1, forward strand.
AAGCAATCTCATAGCACAGACCTGGAATCTTCAAGTACCTTCTTCACAGATTCAACCTTCTGCCTTGAGATTGCTTCGTTTCCTTCGGAAACTCGCAATGACACGGGGAATTCCCTTTACCGTCAATTTGAAATTCCTACATTCAACGTTGAAGTGCAACACATAGGTTAGCGACTTCGAGGGGTGTTTTGAAACCCAGGCAGTCGCTCCGCATGCGTCGCCCTTCGGTCCTGGGCCTGTCGTTTAGCCTTGATTCTATCAATCTGATCTCCTCGTTACTGATTGTAGCGAAGTTAGTCTTCTTTGGCAAGTATTGTCTGAGGAGTCCGTTGGTGTGCTCATTGGTTCCTCTCTGCCACGAAGAGTAAGGTTCGCAGAAGAAGCACTTTATGTCAGTGGCCTTAGAGATGACTTCATGCTCAGCATTCTCCGGGCCATTGTCGAAGGTGATA
>NJBO01000028.1 GCA_005223075.1 candidate division TA06 bacterium B3_TA06
CGGGTAAGAGAACTCATAAAAAAGGCAATAGGAGTGGACGTCTACTTGGAGGTTAAGTGAACAGAGCCGAAGATGTCGGTCGCATCCTGAAGGTCTCAGGTCCCTTGGTTGTTGCCGAGGGCATGGGCACATCACGGATGTATGACGTGGTAAAGGTTTCGGAAAAGCGTTTGGTCGGAGAGATCATCGGCCTTGAGGGCGAGCGGGTATCCATCCAGGTATACGAGGACACGGGCGGAATAGGTCCTGGTGAGCCGGTCTATCCTACCCACGAGCCCTTGTCGGTGGAGCTCGGTCCTGGACTGGTGGCGGCCATCTACGATGGTATTCAGCGCCCGCTTTCAGATATCGCTGCCCGGACAGGATCGTTCATCTCACGCGGCGTCGAAATCCCCGCTCTTTCCCGTAAGAAGAAATGGAACTTTGTGCCGCAGGTCAAGAAAGGTGACAAGGTTACGGCCGGTGATATTCTGGGAACGGTCTCCGAGACGGTTCTCATCGAGCACCGAATCATGGTTCCCCCCGATCTTACTGGCGAGATCGCCGAGATCAGGAAAGGTTCCTTCACGGTCGAAGATACCGTCGCTGTCATCAAGGATAAAGATGGAAAGAAAATCAACCTCACCATGATGCAGCGCTGGCCGGTGCGACGCCCTCGTCCTTACAAGCGCAAGCACGCACCGCACGAGATTATCTCCACAGGACAGCGGGTTATCGACACCTTCTACCCCCTGGGCAAGGGCGGGACGGCGTGTGTTCCAGGCCCGTTCGGGTCAGGCAAGACCGTTATCCAGCACCAGCTTGCAAAATGGGCGGACGCTGAGGTGATCATCTATGTGGGCTGCGGGGAGCGCGGCAACGAGATGACCGACGTTCTGATCGAATTCCCAGAGTTAGCCGATCCCAAGTCGGGCGAGCCTTTGATGAAGCGCACCGTTTTGATCGCCAACACCTCCAACATGCCTGTGGCCGCGCGCGAGGCCTCGGTCTACACCGGCATCACCATCGCTGAGTATTTCCGCGATATGGGCTACTCGGTAGCCCTTATGGCCGACTCCACCTCCCGCTGGGCCGAGGCGATGCGCGAGATCTCAGGCCGTCTGGAGGAGATGCCGGGCGAGGAAGGCTATCCTGCATACCTTTCAGCCCGCATCGCCGAGTTCTACGAGCGTGCAGGACTGGTCTCCTGCCTTGGTTCTGATGACCGCCGCGGTGCCTTATCCGTGATCGGGGCGGTATCCCCTCCGGGCGGCGACCTTTCAGACCCTGTGGTTCAGGCGACCCTGCGCGTGGTCAAGGTCTTCTGGTCACTTGAGGCGAATCTGGCGTATGCCAGGCACTTCCCGGCCATCTCGTGGCTCCGCTCCTACTCGCTGTACACCCCCTCGGTTGCTGAATCCGTCCGTGAGACCCTGGGTGCGAAGTTTCTTGAAGACTCAAAAGAGGCGATGCGGCTCCTGCAGGAAGAGGATGAGCTTGCCGAGATTGTTCGCTTGATCGGAATCGACGCGCTCTCGCCCAAGGAGCGGCTCATCATGGAGGCGGCGCGCTCCATCCGCGAGGACTTTTTGCACCAGAACGCCTTCCACGAGATCGACACCTACGCAAGCCTTAGCAAACAGGCGAAGATGCTTTCAGCAGTGCTTCGCTACTACCGGGAGGCCCGTAAGGCGCTTGATGCCGGTGCGGATCTGGACGACCTCATCGAACTGCCGGTTCGTGAAAAGATTGCACGCACCAGATACATACCGGAGGGAGACCGGGAGCGGATACCAAAGATCGAGGAGGAAGTTGTTGAAGCCATCTCTTCCCTCAAGAGGAAGGAGGAGGTGACCTCATGACTCCCCAGAAAACACCCTCAACAAAAACTGAGAAGACGGCATCCAAACAGAAGCTAAGAGGGATTATTGATTACCAGACCATCACCTCGGTCTCCGGCCCCCTGCTTCTGGTTGAGGGGGTTGAAGGCGTCAAGTACGAGGAACTGGTGGAGATCTTCCTGCCTTCAGGTGAACGCCGTAGGGGGCGTGTCCTTGAAGTAGATAAGGACAAGGCACTTATTCAGGTGTTTGAGGGTTCGGCTGGTATCGAGATAGGCCAGACAAGGGTGCGCTTCCTGGGTAAGGGTATTACCTTGGGCGTTTCTGAAGAACTTCTGGGCCGCGTCTTCGATGGACTCGGTCGCCCCCGCGATGGCTCTCCTCCTTTGATCCCTGAAGAGTTCCGCGACATCAACGGCCTGCCCATCAATCCCTACGCGCGCAGCTACCCGAACGAGTTCATCCAGACCGGCATCTCCTGCATCGACGGTCTGAACACCTTGGTTCGCGGCCAGAAGCTGCCCCTGTTTTCCGGCTCCGGTCTTCCTCACAACCGGATGGCCGCGCAGATCGTGCGGCAGGCAAGGATCCTTGGCGCAGAGGAGGAGTTCGCGGTGGTGTTCGGCGCCATGGGCATCACCTTTGAGGAGGCGCAGTTCTTCATCGACGACTTCCGCCGCACCGGTGCTCTGGAGCGTGCGGTGCTGTTTCTAAACTTGGCAGACGACCCGGCGATCGAGCGTATCGCTACGCCTCGAGTTGTCTTTACCGCTGCCGAATATCTTGCCTTTACAAAGGACTACCACGTTCTGGTGATCCTTACCGACATCACAAACTACTGCGAGGCCCTGCGTGAGATCTCTGCTGCCCGCAAGGAGATCCCGGGCAGGCGCGGCTACCCCGGCTATCTTTATACCGATCTCGCCACCATCTACGAACGCTCGGGCCGCATCAAAGGTTCGGAGGGTTCTATAACCCTGATCCCCATCCTCACCATGCCAGAGGACGACAAGACCCATCCCATCCCTGACCTTACCGGTTACATCACCGAGGGGCAGATTATCCTCTCACGAACACTCCACCACAAGAACGTCTCACCGCCTGTGGATGTGCTTCCGTCCCTTTCCCGACTTAAGGACAAAGGGATCGGGGCGGGAAAGACCCGTGAGGACCACGCCGACCTCTTTAACCAGCTATATGCGGCCTACGCACGCGGCAAGGAGGCGGCCGAGCTTGCGGTGATTCTGGGCGAGGCCGCTTTGACCGACATCGATAAGCAGTTCATGGGCTTCGCCGAGTCCTTTGAGCGCCGCTACGTATCTCAGGACGAATACGAGGATCGAACCATCGAGGAGACCCTTGATCTGGGCTGGGAGCTTTTGATCATGCTTCCCCGTGCCGAGATGAAGCGCGTGCGAGATGAGTATCTCGAAAAGTATTATGACAAGACGGCGGCCAAGCTCAAGAAGTCGGAGGAGAAGCATGCGTCTTAACGTTAACGCTACTCGCATGGAACTCCTCAAACTGCGCCGCAGATTAGCTATCGCCGAGCGGGGATACAAACTCCTAAAAGACAAGCTCGAGGAGCTTATGCGCAACGTATACTCGTTGGTGGATGAGATCAGGGATATGCGTAGAGAGGTGGAGGCATCACTCCGAAAAGCCTCTGCCCGATATGCCTTGGCCAAGGCTCAGCGCGATCGGCGGGCTACAGACATCGCCACCTCACTTCCTGCGGTGAAGCTTTCCATCGAAGCGGGCACCCGCCGCATCCTGAACGTGAAGGTCCCTATCTTCAAGCCGAAACTTCAAGGCCGCATCCGCTGTTACGGATTCCTTGAGACCTCAGGTGAGCTGGATTTGGCCTTACAGTCTCTCTATGCGGTTTTGGAGAAGATGGTACTTTTAGCCGAGAAGGAGAAGGCGCTTGAGCTTTTGGCCTCCGAGATCGAGCGTACCCGCCGCCGGGTCAACGCGCTCGAATATGTGGTTATACCCAATACCGCCGAGACCATCTCCTTCATCAAACTCAAGCTCTCCGAGATGGAGCGCGGAAACCTTACGCGGCTCATGCGCATCAAGGAGATCATAAGGGGATAGGATGCGGCGTTATTACATCTACCTTATCGTGTGGGGGCTTTTCTTGATCGCCCTTTCCTTCATTCCAGGTAGAGAAGCCCTGCCTCAGAAGTTCCCGCTGGATAAGGTGCTTCATGCCGTCGCTTTCGGTTATCTCGGATACCTCTCCGCCCGATCCTTAGGGTGGTGGGGACTTTTGATAGCCCTTGTTTTCGGCGCGGCCAGCGAGTTCCTGCAGTTCCTCGCACCTCAGAGGAATGTTGCTGTGCTTGATCTTGCGGCCAACGAGGCAGGCATCGTCGCTGGATTCTTTATAGGATTTGCAAGGAGGAGACGTGCGCTACGAGCGGGTTAAAGGCACGCGAGACGTCCTGCCGCGCGAGGCATTAGCGAGGCGGGAGTTGGAACAGCTGGTATATAACAGATTCAGCCGTGCCGGATTCCTTCCAATCCTTCCACCTACCTTTGAGAGAGCAGAGCTCTACCAGCACTCCACAGGCGAGGCCTCGGACATCGTGATCAAGGAGATGTACCGGTTTGCCGACATGGGAGGACGCGATCTGGCACTGCGACCTGAAGGCACGCCGTCGGTGATGCGGGCTATCCTTGAGAATCACCTTAAGATTCCCATCCGGCTCTGGTATTCGATGACTATGTTCCGCCAGGACAAGCCGCAGAAGGGCAGATATAGAGAGCATACCCAGATAGGTGCCGAGATCGTGGGCGAGGCAGAGCCTGAGGCCGACGTGGAGCTCATCAAGCTCGGCTACGATCTTTTTACCGAGATGGGGATTAAGGGGATGTATCTGGAGCTTAATACCATCGGTTGCCGCGAGTGCAGGCCCGGCTATACCGAGAAGCTGACTCAATTTCTCACAGAACACCAGAAGGAACTCTGTGAGGACTGCAAGGTACGCATGCAACGCAACCCCTTGCGGGTATTCGACTGCAAGGTTGCCAGCTGCCAGGAGGTTCTGAAGTCCACTCCATCTCAGCGTGCCTACCTCTGTCAGGGGTGTAAGGAACACTTTGATGCAGTGAAGAAGGGCCTTGGGCGGTTCTCGATTCCCTTCGGAGAGAACGAGCGAATGGTTCGGGGGCTCGACTACTACTCCAGAACGGTGATCGAGTTCAAGTCCACGCTTCTTGGTGCTCAGGATACGCTATGCGGCGGCGGTCGTTACGACTACCTTGCCGAAGAGCTTGGCGGTCCACCCACCCCTGCAACAGGCTTTGCCTTCGGCATCGAGCGCGCACTCCTTACCAGCAGGGGAGAGGATATATTTGAGTTCTCCGGGGCATCCATCCCGCTTTTAGTCCTTCCTCTGGGTGATAAAGCAGCGGCTTACGCTCTCGAACTCATCTTCAAGCTGCGCCAGGCAGGGATCTCTGTTCAGGCCGAGTTCCGCTCCGGTGGGCTTTCCAGAAAGCTCAAGCGCGCCGATGCACGCAACGCAGAAAGGGTGCTGATCGTTGGTGAGGACGAGATCGCCAAGGCTCGATTTATCCTGCGAGACATGCACACCGGCGAACAGAAAGAGATGACGTTTGAGGAGCTTCTCAGCCTCCACGAGCTCAAGGGACCCTCTTTATTGACAAACGGTGAGGATTAAATAACATAACCGATGAGGCGGATCTCAATCGTCAATCAGAAGGGCGGAGTTGGAAAGACCACCACCGCGATCAACCTCTCGGCAGCACTTGCGGTTGCAGAGAAGCACGTGCTTCTGGTTGATGCCGATGCTCAGACCAACGCCACCTCGGGCCTTGGGATAGACAGCCGCGAGCTTGAGCTTTCCACATACGAGGTATTGAACGAACCTGGCCGCGTGCGTGAGGCTATCCGTCCAACCGCCGTCAGGTTCCTGGATATCATCCCCGCTTCTATTGATCTGGCAGGGCTTGAGATCGAACTCGTGGACACCGAGCTGCGCGCCTCAAGGTTGCGTGAGGCGGTTGCGCCCCTGGATTCTCAATACGACTACATCATCATGGACGCACCGCCCTCATTGGGGCTTTTGACCGTGAACGCTCTGGTTGCCGCTGAAGGTGTGCTTATACCTGTTCAGTGCGAGTACTACTCGCTTGAAGGTATAGGCAAGCTGCTGGATACCCTGAATCGGGTGCGTTTCTCACTTAATCCCGGGCTTGAGATATTCGGGGTGCTCCTGACCATGTACGACGTGCGCACCAACCTCTCCGAGCAGGTGGCAGAAGAGGTCCGCAAGTATTTTCAAGATAAGGTTTTTGACACCGTAATTCCCCGCAACGTGCGACTTGCCGAGGCACCCAGCTTCGGCCAGACCATCCTTCACTACGACATCAACTCCCGCGGCGCGCAAGCCTATCTGGAGCTTGCAAGCGAGGTGATTGGCCGTGGCTAGGAAGGCTTTGGGCAAGGGTATAGACGCCCTTATCCCAGCTGCACCAAGAGAAGCGAAAGGGGAGGCCCTTAGGATACCGATCAAGCTTATCGCCACCAACCCATATCAGCCCCGCAAGATATCAGGCCAGGAGCTCTCCGAGCTTGCCGCGTCCATCAAGGAACACGGTATGCTTCAGCCCATCGTGGTCAGGCGCAAAGGCACGAGCTACCAGCTTCTGGTCGGTTCAAGACGCCTGAAGGCGGCAGAGCTTGCAGGCCTTGCCGAAATCCCGGCAATCATCCGAAAGGCTACTGATCGCCAGATGCTTGCCCTGGCTCTGGTTGAGAACCTGCAGCGTGAAGACCTCAATCCAATAGAGGCAGCGCTCGCCTACAGGAAGCTCGCGGATGAGTTCGGGATGAGCCAGGAGGATGTGGCCAAGGTGGTGGGAAAGGATCGCTCGACCGTGGCCAATACCCTCAGGCTTCTGGGGCTTCCGCGCAAGGCCAGAAAGTTACTTGAGGAAGACCGCATTACCGAAGGTCATGCCCGTGCACTCCTTCAGATCGCATCGGTATCGCTTGTAGACAAGCTCTGCGACCGCATCGTAGCCGAGGGTCTTACCGTGAGGGCGGTGGAGCAGATAGCGCGCTCGGCGGCAAAGGTCAAGATGCCACAGCGGCGCAAAAGAAAGGACGCTATTGCCGCGGCTGCTGAGGAGCTTATCAGTGAGAAGCTGGGTATCAAGGTGCGGGTGGTGCGAAGCCGGAAAGGAGGAAAGATCGAGCTGCGCTACGCCAACGAGGACGAGCTTAATCGTCTTCTGGAGTGGTTCCGATCCAGATGAATCGCGAGCTACTCTTTGATCTTTTGCAGATCCCCTCACCTTCAGGTCACGAGGAGCGTATGAAGGCGTTTCTCGTCAAATACCTTGACGTTCATGGAATCAAAGCGCAAGACCTTGGCCCTGCAGGTCTTTCCTGGGGGTTGGGAGAGGGCGATAAGCTTGCCTTCTTCTCAGCGCACGTCGATCAGGTTGCCTTCGTAGCGGATCGCATCGATGACGAGGGCTACATCTATCTTAAGATGCCTGGTATAGATCCCAGGATCGCTCCTTCTCAGGAGCTCACGGTCTGGGGTAAGCGTGAACTCGTAGGGGTAGTGGGGATGCGGCCGCCTCATTTCCTTTCAGAAGAGGAACAAAAGGCCCCCATACCTTCCGAGAAGCTCTATGTGGACGTGGGATTACCTGGAGAAGAGGTTAAGAGGCTTGTGCCTGTGGGCACTGTCTGCACATGGCGGCTTGAGCCTGCAGGCCTCCTTGGTTCACGGGTCACAGGGGTGGGGCTTGACAATAAGGCCGGTGTCTTCCTCGCGCTGCTTGTGACCGAGGCACTTGGTTCAAAAAAACTTCCCGGACGCCTGCGATTCTTTGCATCCACCCAGGAGGAAGGGGTGATGTTCGGTGCTGGATTTGCAGGTCGAAGCGCCTACAAATCAGGTGAATCCGTTTTGTTCGCCGTGGTCGTTGACACTACCTTTGGGACTGACCACGAGGTGAAGGACTCCGCCTTCCCTCTGGGCAAGGGGTCTGTACTGGGTGTGGGACCGATCCTATCAAGATCGCACCTGGCTACTATGCGAAACATCGCATCAGAGCTTTCCATACCCTACTCGCTCGAGCCCTTAACCCGCTCCACCGGAACCGAGGCAGATGTCTTGAGCATTTCAGGGAAGGGAATCCCCACGATCCTTCTTTCCATTCCCCTTCGCAACATGCACTCTCCGGTTGAGGTTGTTGATCTGGACGATGTGGAGTCATCGCTCAAGCTCCTCAGTGCAGCGCTTCAAAGGGAGGATCTATGGAGCTCCTGAAGCAACTCTGTGATGCTCCAGGCGTGTCTGGTCACGAGGATGCGGTGCGCGAGATCCTGATCAAGGCGGTCGGCTCATACGCCGAGTCGGTGCACGTTGATTCCTTAGGCAATCTCTTTATGACCAAGGGAAAGGGCAAGAAAGGCCCTCATCTCATGTTCACCGCCCACACCGACGAAGTCGGCCTGATGGTTGAACGCATCGATGAGCAAGGTTTTATAAAGTTTATGACCTTGGGCGGGGTCGATCCACGCGTTCTTCCTGCAAAGAGGGTGAGGATAGGCAAAGGAGGTATCCCAGGGGTGATCGGTATAAAGCCCTTGCACCTTTCAGACAAGGAAGAATCGAAGAAGGTTATGCCCATCTCCGATCTTCGCATCGACATAGGGGCTTCCTCCAAGGATCAGGCGGAGCGCTTTGTTGATGTTGGCGATCCGATCTGGTTCGATACCCTCTTCGAGCAGCAAGGCGATATCCTGAAGGCTAAGGCGTTCGACGACCGTGCCGGATGCTATATGCTGACTGAGTTAATAAAGCATGAGTTCCGCTTCCCAGCAACCTTTGTCTGGAGTGTTCAGGAGGAGATGGGGCTTCGCGGCGCACGTGTGGCAACGACCAGGGTTCGGCCTGACATCATGATCGTCCTTGAAGGAACCGGTGCCTGCGATCTCCCTACGGACGCAGATGTTGCACGCAGACCTTTCCTGGGCAAGGGGCCGGCGATTACCATCCTTGACAGGACGGTGGTTGCCAATGAGCGTCTGGTTGAGCTTCTATGCCGGAGTGCTGATCATGAGGGCATTCCCTGGCAGTTTAAGCGTCCTCTGGTAGGTGGCACGGACGCCGGAGCCGCTGTCCGGGTTAAAGCCTTGCACGCCGCGGTCGTAGCCATACCTGCCCGCTACATACACACACCGGTTGCATTAGCTCACCTCAAGGATATAATAAACACAATAGAGTTGGTTAAGGCCGCCGCGGAGCGACTGCGAGAGGTTAAATTGTGAATAAAGAAGTTTTGCAGGAGTTATGCAGGGTTTTCGGGCCAACCGGTCGGGAGTCAAGGGTTGCAGAGATCGTGAGGGCTCATCTCGAGGGGTTGAATCTCGAAGTTTACGCAGATGCCTTGGGTAATGTGATCGCTCGTAAGGGAGATGGGCCTTACCCGGTCTTCTGCACCCATCTTGATCAGCCCGGCTGGGTTGTTGAACATCGTGATAAGAAGGGATTCCTGCACCTTAAGTCGGTTCCTGCGGATGAAAAACTGGGTGAAGGATGGGCAGTTGATGAAGGAGGCAATCGTTACCGTGTGTTTAAGGAATCTGATGGGAAATCCTGGCGTGCGGAAAGCCTGGTCGATGGCGAGGGTGAGATGGGCACATTCCTTGTGCCCAAAGCAGAATTTGAAGAATCAAAAGGTGCTTACTTCGCTACTGCGCTTGCCGATCGAGTAGGAGCGGCACTTCTCCTCGATATAGCAGGCAAGGCAAACAAAGGGAATCAGGCAGTGGCTTTGGTGTGTTACACCGGCAGACACCTGAAATTTACAGGACTTACTGCTGCGTTGGAGGATCTTGATATCGAACGTCTCTATCTTATTGAGGCCCTGCCCTGTGATGAGGGTAATGAGGGTTACTCGCTTGGGGAGGGCCCGGTTATCTTACTGCGAACCCAGCACAGCGTCGCACCGTCTTTGTGGGTAGATGAGGTTGCCAAGATTGCTTCTGATATCGGTATCAAGTTTCAGAAGGGACTTGTCTCAGATGGGGAGAGTGCTGCTGATACCTTAGCCAGAACTGGGATCCAGGCGATTACTTTGGGGATGGGCGTACGTTACTCCGGTTCACGTATAGAACGTGTCGAAGGCTCTGACTGTGAGGCCTTGAGTAAACTTCTTCAAGGGTTGGCAAAAGGCAAGGTGAGGTCATGACTCCAAGAATCCCCAAGCGTGTCTCGATCCACGTTACTACAAGTCACTCTAACCGTTCGTTCGCTCGTACCTACTCGCTTTCTGCGGTAATAGCGATTCTTTCTGCTATAGGGGGATTTGTGTTAGGTGTGATTGCCATGCTGGTCTTCTCGCTCAAAACCTTCATAGATTGGGCAGAGGTGGAGTCGTTGCGTAACCGTACCGATCAGCTTGAGGGTGCCCTTGCCAGATTGCCTGAAGTTAAGCAGGAGCTTTTAGAGGGTAAGGAGGAACTGAAGCGCCTGCGGATAATGCTTGGGATAGAGAAGGCCCCGGATACGGTAGACTATACCAAGCTTGTCTTTGCCTACAAACCTATAATACCTCAGAGGGTCTCCGATACCCTTGATACATCCGATCTCGATTCCACCCAGATAGAGGAGGAGATAGAGGGTTTCTATCCCCAGGTTTTGCCCACGGTTGGATTTCGGGTTACTCGGCCCTTCTCAAAGCATCATCCTGGGATCGATTTTGCAACCTCGGAGGGGAAACCTGTTTTTGCCACAGCTGATGGGGTAGTAAGAGAGGTAGGCTACGATAGCCTTTACGGCAACTACCTTAAGATCCGTCATGGGAAGTACTATGAGACGTTCTATGGCCACCTTCAGTCGGCGATAGTGCGGAAGGGAGAAAGGGTTAAGATGAATCAGATAGTGGGTTACGTGGGTAATACTGGTCGTTCAAGCGCGCCGCATCTGCACTTTGAGGTGCGGCATAACGGAACCCCCATAGACCCCGCCAACCTCTTCGTCCTAAAACGAGAATACAAAGGAGGAGCATATGAGTAACAAAGAAGGCAAACTGGATACCTTGATTGGGAAAGACACGGTAATTACGGGAAACGTTAAGGCTAAGGGCAGCCTGCGGATTGACGGGGCGCTCGAAGGAAACATTACGGTCTCCGACACCTTTACTGCCGGTGAGAGTGCCCGCGTTAAAGGGGACATTCGTTGCAGGGATGCTTTCATTGGCGGAAGGATAGAGGGCAACATCTATTCGCAGGGCAAGGTGGAGATGCACGCCGGCGCTAACCTTGTTGGTGATGTGACTTGCAAGGGACTTGTGATCCAGGATAACGTCTTCTTTGAAGGTCGCTGCAGTATGAAGGAGAAGGAGCAGCCTAAGAAGTAACCTGTATGCACTTATTTGGGGCTATAGTTGCATTCCTGTGGTTGATGCCGCCGCGAGCCGGGGTCGAGCTTTCGGATGAGGCTTGGGAGCGGTATCGCGAGTTGGGATTGAACCGGTATCAAGCCATACTACCTGCACCATCCGAGGATAGGAGGGTACTTGTGGTTGAAGGGCCGAAGCGCTTCCCTGTAGTGTTGATGGAGTATACCGATGTGGAAGCCACCTATGACGACGAAGATTTTCAGCGGATGCTTTTCGATGGCCCCTGGGATCCGGGCACCGCTCATGAGTACTACGATGAGGTCTCATACGGCAGGGTTGACGTTCAAGGTCAGGTTTACGGGCCTTACGAGTCAGATCACTCATCAACCTACTATGTGAACAATAAATCTGGACTTGGAGATTACCCTCGATGCGCCGGTTTGTTGGTTTGGGAGGCATGTGAGAAATCGGATCCTTATGTCGATTACTCTCTCTATGACAACGACGGCGACGGCTACGTTGATATCTTTACCGTAATCCACGTTGGCTATGGTACTGAGGAAACCGGAGACTCCATCAACGACATATGGTCTCACGAGTTCTCGCTTTCAGGCTGGGAATACTACGGTGGGCCTGGGGTTTATGAGACCAACGATGGTGTTAAGATAGACGTCTACACCATGAACCCTGAGCTTTCCGATCCACCTCGGGACAAGATATCCAACATCGGTGTTTTCTGTCACGAGTGGGGGCACGGGTTCGGCCTGCCCGACCTTTATATAACTGATGGCATTAATGCAGGAAAAGCAGGTTTAGGCGACTTCTGCCTTATGGCTTCGGGTTCCTGGGCAGGGGATCCACCGGGTTCCTCTCCGGTTCATTTCTGCGCGTGGTGCAAGTACTTACTCGGCTGGGTTGAGCCGGAGGCGCTTGAGCGAGACAGATTAGAACTGGTCGAGAATGCAGGGTTTCCCACATCATCAGCGTCCCCTTCGGCCTACAGGATTTTTGCCAACCCTTCGGGTGTTGACTGGTCGTTTGAATCCGTGGGGCGAGGCGAGTATTTTCTTATAGAGAACCGCCGCAGGATCGGGTTCGATAAGGGCCTTCCGGGTGACGGGCTTCTGATACTTCACGTGGATGAATCAAAGGAAACCAACAGCGACCTTGAGAATCCCCTGGTCGGTATAATGCAGGCGGACGGTGATCCGGACTATCTCTTTACCTCCGGCGCTGGCAGGGCTTTGGATCTCTGGTCAGATGACACCTTCGGGTTCAACAACTCATCAATCCCCTCAAGCCGGTTCTACGACGGCGCTCCCTCAGGTGCATCGGTTACCGAGATATCTCCGGCGGATAGTGTGATGACGGCCAGACTGGAGATTGGTGTTGTGCTCCTGGGAAGGGTTTACTCCTATCCCAATCCCTTCAACGTTCACGAGCGCGATCGGGTAACCATCGTTTACGAGCCGACCGACGAGGAAAAGGCCGCTGACCAGTATCCGGATTTCAGGGTTCTTATCTATGACCTTGCCGGCAAACGGGTTAGAATCCTTGACGAAAGACCTACCGAGATAAGCCGCTACAGCCGGACCGCCTTCTGGGACGGCACGAACGATGCAGGAAGGCCGGTTGCCTCAGGGCTTTATTTCTATATAGTTGAGACCTTAGAGGGTTCAAGGGTGGTGGAGCGAAACAAAGCAAAGATGACCCTTTTGCGTTAGGAGGAGCTTTGAACGAAGAAAGACGAGCTTTGATTACCGGCGGGGCGGTAGGGATCGGGCGGGCCATTGCAGTCCAGTTGGCTAAATCCTATCCGGTTGTGCTCCTGGATCTGAACGAGGAAGGACTTACCGAGACTAAAGACCTGATTGAAAAAGAGGGGGGCAAGGCCCACTGCTACAAGGCCGACGTATCTTCCTTTGAAGAGATGACTGAGCTTGCCTCAAAAGTCGAGAAAGAAGAGGGGCCGATCACCATTATTGTCAACAATGCAGGCATCACCCGTGACACCCTTTTCATGCGCATGGACGCCGCTGCCTGGGAGTTGGTTCTCAAGGTGAACCTCACAGGCGCGTTCAACGTTTGCAAGGCTTTTCTGCGGCCCATGCTCAAGGCGCGCTGGGGACGCATAGTTAACATCTCATCTGTGGTTGCTCAGACTGGTAACGTTGGGCAGGCCAACTACGCCGCATCCAAGGCAGGACTCATAGGTTTTTCCAAATCCCTGGCAAGAGAGCTTGCCGCGCGAAATATCACAGTAAACTGCATAGCTCCAGGGTTTATCCAGACCCCTATGACCGATGTGCTCTCTGCGGATATAAAGGACGCCTATCTTACGCAGATTCCTCTTAAAAGATTCGGCACCCCTGAGGATGTGGCAAAGGCAGTGCGGTTCTTATGTTCAGATGACGCCTCCTACATCACCGGCCAGGTTATACGCGTGGATGGCGGGATGTTGACGGCATAAAGGGGCCATAGTCGAGATGACCGCGCTTCTGTTTCTTCTTATAGCCACCACACTGCGGGAGGATTTTGACCAGGCGGTGGCGGCCTATCGCAACGGTCTTTATGGCCCAACCCTCTACGCGATGGAGCAGCTGCTTCTGGAGCCGGAGTTCGACGCGGTGGACAGCGCTTTTTTACTTGCCGGGCAGTCCGCGTTTGAGCTTGCCCGTTACGACAAAGCGCTGCGCTATCTTGAGCGCCATCTTAGAGACGCCCCAGACCCTGCGCCGCAGGCGCTGGGGAAAGCGGTTATCTCGGCACTTGAACTGAATCAGGCGGGTAAGGCCTACTCCTTGTTTGCCGATTATCCTAGGTTTGAGCTTTCACAGGATGTAAAGTTGAGGTTGGCTTCCGAGCTTGAGGAGCGCAAGGAGTATGAGAAGGCGCGCGATCTATATAGGAGTATAGACGACCCTGACATCAGGCTGGTAGGAGCGAAGATGCTTCTTGCCGCCGGGCGCTACGATCTCTTGCGTGTCTATCTTGCCGATCTTGAGGAGACCTATCCTGAGGTTGCCGCCACCATCGCAGCCCTTCAGATCGAGGCCACGCTTTCACGCGGCGACAGCCTTTCCTCTCTTGAGGCAGGGCTTGCAATGGGAAGACCCTCCCAGATCGCGGCCCCCGAAGCCTACACCATTGGTAAGCTCTTCGAGGCTTTCGCGCTTTACGAAGATGCTTGCGAGTTTTACTCCTCGGCAGTCAATCAGCGCTGCTACGACGCACTTTTGCCGCTTTCGGAGTCCTTTGCCGCCCTGGGTAATAACCGAAGTGCAGCAAAGACATACGAGGAGGCTCAGAAGAGGCTTTCCTTTTCCTCATACGACCGTTCGCTTGAGGCACGGGTTCGCTTGCTTGCAGGCCAGGATTTCGATTCAAAGGCACTGGCCGAAGCAAAGTTTAGAACCTATGACGAGTACGTGCGTGCGCTTGAAATCCTGGCGGATAAAGAACATTATCCACTTTACGAACGTCTGCTTATCTCCTCTCCCTTTGTGCGTTCGGCGGAGATCCTTAGACGGGCAAGGCTGCTTGGTTCGCGGGAAAGGTTCGCAGAAGCTTTGGAGGTCTACGAAGATTACCTTGCACACGCACCGTTTGCTTCAGAACGCTCAGAGGCCTTCCGTGAGGCCGAGCTCCTGAGATACTTCGAGATTAAAGATGCAGAAGCGGCACTAAAGAAGCTTATCGCGGCAACAAGTTCTTCTGAAAAAGGCAAAGTCCTTTTTGAGGACGCCAAGGACTACGAGGGTGCGATTGCGTTCCTCGACACGGTCCCCACACCGCAGGCCTTTTACTACTCCGCATTATCTTACGAAAGGCTGTACCTCCGTGACGGCAAGGTGAAGTTTCTGGATCGGGCGAGGGAGCGTTATGAGAATCTTTACTGGCAGTTTCCTGAAAATCGACTGGTCGAGGACGCTTTATACCATCTTTTTGTTACCGAGATACGCGATCCCCTGAAGAAGGTCGACAGGGCGCTTGACTACCTTGACCACTACCCTGAAGGTAGCTACGCTGACGAGATAGGTTTCCTTCTTGGCTACGTTCAGCTTGCGCGTGGAGACACCTTGACTGCGCAGAGCGGTTGGGAGACGCTTTACCTTACACGTCCTCAAAGTCCTTACAACTACCCGGTGCTTTACGAACTTGCCCGGCTCTCACTTGCATCGCAAGATACAACCGATGCCGCTGCCAAGCTTTCCCTTATCCTCTCGGTGGCTCCGCACGATACCCTTTACTTCCTTGCCTGCCGTGAGCTGGCTATCCTGGAAGAAGCTCGTGGTCGCAACCTTGAAGCGTTAAGAATTTACCGCAAGATAGCAGAAGAACTCTCCACCTTGCCTGCAGACCTCTGGCAGCGCTCCCTTGATCTTATCTTTGCATTGAGACAGTACAACGAATTCGACAACTTCCAGGCAGCACTCCAGGACGCCGAGTACGACCAGGAGATCGAGTTCTTCAAGGAAGTGGCAAAGGTTGAGCGCAAGATGGCCAAGCCAGAGGACATTAAACATCTGTTGCACGCAAGACCGGCAGGACGCAAGGATTCCTATCTCTACTGGGCAGGCGTGGGCGCGGGTTTAATCGATCACCTCCGTCTGGGCAGGCATCTTTTGGAGCGGCTTACGAGAGAAGGCAAGAACGAGGATCTTATGGCAAAGGCGGAGTTCCTCCTAGCCCAGTATAAGATCGCTGGAGGGGAGGACTCAAGTGCGGTGGTTTCGTTGCGCAGGCTTCATACAAGAAATCCTGACGATACCTTGATTCTTGCCAAACTTGTCACCGCCCTTTATCGCTGTGGAGGGCTTGCGGAGGCCGATTCGCTCTGGCTGCGGCTTGATATTATGAGTGCAACCGATCAATCACCGCTTCTTTTGGGAAAGGTGGCGTATCTTTTGAATTCGGGTCGCATCCAGGAGGCGGACAGTGTGCTTGCAGCGCTTTCTAATGTGCGTGCGCTGTGGCAGAACGAGAACTTTGTATACTACAGTGGGGTTGCCGCTGCCAGGCAAGGGAGACTAGAAGACGCTATGGGGATCCTCAAAGGGTTTATCTCCGATTTCTCAAGAAGTGAGCTCTTGCCTGCGGTTTATTTCAAGTTAGGTTCGTTGTTTTACATGCAGCAGAAGTTTGACAGTTCCGCTTCCTATTACAGACATACGCTCACGGCACCTGACTTACGTCCGTTGGCGCTTGAAAACCTGGCTAAGATAGCACGCAGGCAGAAGGAGTGGGATAAGGCGCTTGAGTACTTTGAGATTCTGGCTGAAGAGGCCACATCCTCTGAAGAACGCGGGAAGTGGTACATGGAGCTTGGGGTTACAGCCTACTATGGCTCCAAGTTCTCTCAGGCGATCACCTACTTTGAGCGTGCAGCCCCGCTTGTGACCGAAGAACGCCCTCGGCTTCTCTACTGGACCGCGCGTTCTTACGCCGCGTTCGCTGATCCTGAGCGTCTTGAGAGGGCGGTTGCCTTGTTCCTGCAGTGCCATGAGGAGTTTCCCCAGGATCAATGGGGGCTTGAGAGCTGGTTCCAGGCTGGTGAGGGGTACATTCAGCTTGGACGCCCGGAGGATGCGAAGGTTATCTTTGCCGCTATCATCGCCGAGCGCGGTGAGAACGATCCCTTCGGGATGCGTGCCCAAACCGCACTGGAAAAGCTTCAGGAGTAATCTTAGGGTGAGATTTTTTAGTCTTTATGAGGGTTTTAGAATGTTTACGAAAGTCTTTAGCCTAACAAGGGGGTAGACGATGCTAGCTTTACTGCTTTATCTTATCTTGGGCATAAATTTGGATCAGGTTGAGTGGAGGAGTTTGCTCAACGCTAACCTTATCTACGATATTGCGCCTGTTGAGGACGGTGCGTGGTGCGCCACGAACGGCGGGGTACGGTTCTTTTCGCTTGCAGATTCCGCATTTACCCGCAGTTTTACCAACACCGACGGGCTTGCGCACAACGTTTGTCGAAGCCTGGCATTGGTTAGTTCAGGCGAGTTGTGGGTTGCCACGGAGGATGGATTGGCCCTGATCGATCCTGAGTCCGATCAAGCCTTACCTCATCCCCAGGTTGACGGCCCCGTCCTTTCGCTCGCCCTTAACGGGGACACACTTGCCGTTGGTACACCCAGCGGGGTATTCTTTATCTTAATGAGGGGTACGCCTGCTTTCTTGGATGATGATACCAGGATTCCCATCCCGCCCCTTGGCAACCGTTCTGCACCTAGGATGTGCTGGTTTAAGGGAGACCTATGGATAGGCTCAGATGAAGGGCTTATACGTTACATACCATCTACTGGATCCGTTGAAAGTTTTAGTATTACCAGCGGTTTGCTGTCTAAAGATATACGTGACCTTGATCCGGGAGATTCTCTGGATGTGTTGACATCCAAGGGGGTGTCGAGGTATGTGGAGTCGAGCGCTGCTTTTCACGACGTTTTTCTACTTCAGGATACCTTGCCTAAGGTTACTTCACTTGCGCATGCGGGCGATACGATTTATGTTACGTCCGCCTCAGGGACTGGCGTGTATAAACGGCTGTTTCGTTATCGCGAATCAGTTGATTCTTTGGAGACTTTGGGTTTCTGGATAGATACCCCTGCGGGTGTAAAATCTACCTGGGCCCGCCGCATGCAGGTGGTAGAGGTTGATGACTGGCGGCGTGTATGGATTGGCCTTGGTCAAGCAGGAGGCAACTGGGGTGATGGTCTTATAGTTTGGGATGGAGAATGGAGAGTGAGATGGGATGGGTCGCAAAGCTTCGATTGCTCTGGACTCAACTCCAACTTTATTTGGCATCTTCTGCTGGATGACCGTGATAATCTCTGGATGACTCATGGCACGCGCGGGGTGACGCGTTACTTTGAAGATGGGGAGGAGGGCTGGGAAAATCTTTATACTAACGATAGCATTCCCATTAACAACTCCACAAAGGTGAGCGCTGTTGACTCGAAGGGACGGATTGTGTTCGGTTCGTGGTGGTCAACAAACGGTGTTGTTCGTTACGACCCATCAACGGATGAGTGGGATGAGTATTCCTGGGGTGAGGGGGTGGATTTGAACATAATTGCTTGGCTGGCGGTAGATCCCCTGGATCGTATCTGGGTTTCTCACTTTAACGCTCAACAGATGAGTGTGCTTTCTTCAGATTTAACCGAACTGGCGGTTATCTCGTGGGCTTACGAGCCTGTATGGTCGCTTGAGTTTAATTCTTCAGGCACGGTGTGGGCCGGGACCGATGCCGGACTTGTGGCCTATCATCCACCGGATTTTACAGAGCAGCTTGAAGGTGGTGAGTTCGTGATTGAGGTTCCGATTCAGCAGGTGCGGGATATAGCATTGGATGGTTCTGGGGGTATATGGGGAGTCTCCCCTGAAGGGGCGTTTCACTGGACTCCTGACGAGACGGTGTGGTATAAGGACTCAAACTCGCCGATTCCTGAGAGCGATCTTGTTTCGGTTGATCGCGATCCCTGGGGGAGGATCTACCTCCTTTGCAAGAACGATGGGCTGGTAGTCTACGACCCTGCGGGTACCGCCTACGATACTTCTCGGGCGCTTTGGCAGTTTATCTCTTCATACAAGAGTCCGCTTATCCCAGGCTTTGAGTACAGCTGGCTTGACGTTGATCGGACCGGCCGTGTTGCGGTAGGGACGCTCGGGGGTGGGATCTCGCTTTTTGCTCTGCCTCCCTATACAGACTCGGTATCTGTCAAGGTATCGGTTTATCCAAATCCCTGCTATATTTCTTTAGGGCTACCTGTGCGTTTTACCCCGCTTGACGGGGCCAAAAGCGTTGTAATCTATACGATCTCAGGGGAAAGGGTTAGGGAGATTCCTGAAGCCGAGTTTTTGACCCTCCAGGGGGCGGCACAGGCGGAGTTGGACGTAAGCCGCATGGCCGCGGGCATTTACCTTGCGGTGATTCGCTTCCCCGACCGCGTCGAGCGTGTAAAGTTCGTTCTGCTGCGATAATTCTCCTACATACGACATAGGATTAGAAGCATAAGCCCGGAGTTCGGGCGGTTTAGAAATTCGATACCGCATTATAATATTAAATTTTAATTGTCTTCAAACCACTTGACAAAGTTCCCTTTTTCTTTACAATAGGCTTATGAGGAGGGTATTGGGGGAATACAGGAACCCCCGAATATCTAAAAACAAACCTAAACATAGGAGGACATCATGTCCAAAACAACAAAAGCGCTGCTCATCGCCGCGATAGCGGTGATGCTCGTAGGCGCTACAAGCGCTTACGGCTATTACGAACACTGGGACGGCTGGTTCAACTCAGGATACCTCACTTACGGCGACACCTATGACTATGTGTCAGGTGAAGGCGTGCTTCAGGACCGCACCTATGGTTCCGTCGATTCGTTTTTCGTCAACTTTGTAACTCCTTCTACCTTCACCTGCGAGAGTGGCGAATACGAGGGCTACTACATCATGCTTTGGCCGG